>CAZXSG010000067.1:0-10365 GCA_964643185.1 uncultured Holophagales bacterium | reverse complement strand
CGAACGTGCGCTCCTGGCTGCGCGTTCCGCTGCGCCGCGAGGGGCAGGTCGTCGGCGGCCTCTCGTTCCTCTCGCGCGTGCCGGGCACGTATGTCGTGGAGGACGTCGATCTCGCGCGGCGAATCGCCGACCACGTGCAGCTCATCCTCTCGCACCAGGATCTCGCCGAGGCGGCGCGCCAGAAAGAGAAGGCCCAGGAAGAGGCCGCGCGCCTCGAGCGCCGCGTCGCCGCGCTCACCCAGGAGCTGGAGACCACCTCGGGGCACCGCCGCGTCATCGGTCACTCGCGGGCCTGGAAGTCGGTGCTCTCGCAGGCGAGCAAGGTCGCGCCAACGGATACGACGGTTCTCCTCACGGGGGAGTCGGGCACCGGCAAAGAGGTCGTCTCGCGGTTCCTGCACCGCGGTTCGCTCCGCGTGAACGGACCCTTCATCGCGCTCAACTGCGCGGCGCTGCCGGATCAGCTCCTCGAGAGCGAGCTCTTCGGCTACGAGAAGGGCGCGTTCACCGGCGCGACCACCCAGAAACCGGGGCGCATCGAGCAGGCCGCTCAGGGCACGCTCTTCCTCGACGAGGTGGGGGAGATGAGCCCTCTCGTCCAGGCCAAGCTGCTGCGCGTGCTCCAGGAGCGCGAGTTCCAGCGGCTCGGGGGCACCAAGGTGCTGAAGGCCGAGGTGCGGGTCATCGCGGCCACGAACCGGGATCTCCAGAGCCTGATCGCGAAGGGGCTCTTCCGGGAGGATCTGTACTATCGGCTCCACGTTTTCGAGATCAACCTGCCGCCGCTCCGAGAGAGGCCCGAAGACATCCTGCCGCTCGCGGAGGCGTTCCTCGGCGAGATCGGTCAGGACGTCGGCCGCCCCTCGGCCGGTATCTCGAAGGAAGCCCGGGAGCAGATCCTCGCGTATCCGTGGCCGGGCAACGTGCGCGAGCTGCGTAACGCGCTCGAGCGGGCGGTCATTTTGTGCGAGGGCGGGCTCATCACGGCCGAGCACCTGCCCATCTCCATCGCGCGGCACGAGGCGGCGACGGCGCGGGCAGTGGCTGGAGTGGCCGGAGTGGCCGGAGTGTCACCGGCGGTGCAGGCTGGTGCGCCGCAGACGGCGCCGCCCTCGAACGGCAATGCGTCGACGTCGGCGATGTCGTCCGCGCCTCTCGACATCTCGACCCTCGAGAAATCGATGGTCGAGGAGGCGCTCATCCGCGCGAAGAACAACAAGTCGAAGGCCGCCAAGCTCCTCGGCCTCACGAGGGCCCAGCTCTACTCCCGCCTCCAGAAGTACGGTCTGAGCTGAACAGCTAGGAAAGCGGCTTCATGAGCCGCACGGTCCAGCTCCTTCCGCCGCCGTGCGTCACGCGCGTCTCGTCGAGCGTCTTCGCGACTTTCTCCATCCGTCTCCACCGCGCCGCCGAGGCGCCCCTCTCGTGCATCGAGACGAGGAGGGAGCCTCCGGGAGCCAGGAACCGGAAGAATCGCTTCAGGGTTTCTTCCGGCCGATCGGCGTGGTTGATGCTCTCGCAGAACACCACGATGTCGAACTTCTCTTCGGACTCGAACGTGTCGAAGCTCGCCACGCAGAACTCCGTGCGAGGGACCCCCAGCGCCCGTCCGGCGACCATCGCGGTCTCCGAGAAGTCGAAGGCCACGTAGCGGCTGAACGGAGTGGTCGAGAACAGAGGGGCCAGCTTTCCGGGGCCGGAGCCCGCGTCCAGGATGCTCGGCGGCTCGGGCATCGACGCGGCGAGGTGCCGCACGTAGCCGGCCAGAACGGAATAGTGGCCGAGCTGCTCGAGCGCGTCCACCCACTCCATGCCCCCCGGCGCCGCGTAGATGCTCTCCCAGCGCTCCGCGCTCCAGATGCTCCCCCGGCCGAGCGGCCGGAGGACGAGCTGGTAGTGCAGCTTCTCGAACAGGCTCTTCTTCACGGCCTATCCGTGGATCTGGACGCCGTGGACACCCTCTGCGGCCTCGTGGATGGCTTCCGTGAGCGTCGGGTGCGCGTGGATCGTGCGGATCATCTCCTCGGTGGTGGCCTCGCACTTGAGGAACGCCGCGGCCTGACCGATCAGCTCGGTGGCGTGAGGTCCGATGATGTGCACTCCGAGAACTTCGTCGTATTTCGCGTCGGACACGATCTTCACGAAGCCCTCGTTGGTGTGCTCCATCTGCGATTTCGCGAGCACCGAGAAATTGAACTTCCCGACCTTGACCTGGTACCCGCGCTCCTTCGCTTTTGTCTCGGTGAGGCCGATCGACGCAACCTCGGGGTCACAGTAGGTGCAGCCGGGGACCTGCTCGCGGTTGATCGGGTAGGTGTGCGCCCCGGCGATGGTCTCCGCCGCGACGATGCCCTCGGCCGAGGCCACGTGCGCGAGCCAGATGGTCGGAGTGCAGTCGCCGATGGCGTAGATCCCGGGCACGTTGGTCCGTTGGTGGGCGTCCACCTTCACGTAGCCGCGCTCGGTCGCGACCCCCGCCGTCTCGAGGCCCACGCCGTCGGTCACGGGCTTTCTGCCCACGGCCAGGAGCACCGTCTCGACGTCCCAGATCTTCGGGGTGCCTTCGGCGTCGGCCACGACGTGGAGCGTGCCGTCGGGGTTCTGCGTGACCTCCTTGACGGCCGTCTTCACGTGGCACTCGATGCCCTTCTTCTTGAACGACTTCTCGATCTCCTTGGAGATCTCCTCGTCCTCCACGGGCAGGAGCCGGGGCAGCACCTCGACGAGGATCGTCTTGGTGCCGTAGCGGTGGTAGCAGGACGCGAACTCCGAGCCGACCGCACCGGAGCCGATCACGAGCATCGACTTCGGAATCGACGTGGACTTGAGGATGTGGTCGGAGTTCACGACGGTGGTGCCGTTCGCCTTGAGGAAGGGGAGATCCCGCGGGACGGAGCCCATCGCGAGGATGACGTTCTTCGTCTCGAGGGTCGTCTCGCCGGCCTCGTTCGCGACGACCACCCGCCCGGGACCCGAGAGCCGTCCCCAGCCCGAGTGCACGTCGACCTTGTGCTTCTTCATGAGGAACTCGACGCCCTTGGCGCCCTTCATGACGATCTTGTCGCGGAACTTCGCGACGCCCGGAAAGTCCAGCTCGATGCCGCCGAGCTTCACGCCGTAGTCGCCGGCGTGGCGGGCCTCGTCGAGGAGCGTGGCGGAGCGGAGCATGGCCTTCGTGGGGATGCAGCCGCGGTGGAGGCAGGTGCCACCCAGGCCCACGTTGGGAACCTTGGCGTCCTTCTCGACGATGGCGGTCTTGAGGCCGAGCTGGGAGCACCGGATGGCGGTCACGTAGCCGCCGGGGCCGGAGCCGATGATGACGACGTCGTAGTTCTGACTCACCCCTGAATTATAGGGATCGGGAGCTCTGCGCGTGCGGCTCCGCGCGGCTCCATCGACCCGTTCCCGATGCACCGAACCGAAGTCCCGGTGGGCCTTTCCGTCGCGGAGGCCGGCGACCCTACCATCGCCCGAATCCGCCCGGCATGCGTCCGTTGGAATCTCCACCCCCGTGGAGGGCGGGTGATCCCGCCTGCCACGGTCGTTCCCCCCGGTCCCGGGGGTCGATTTGGAATCGCGATGGTTTTGGAGTTAAATTCAAGGATATGTAGACAGGGAACGGACGGGCTTCGGCCCACCGTTTTGGAAATCGTTGAATTTGAAGGGTTTGCGTGAGAGTGCGCACATCGGCCACATGAGGCCGAGACTTTGCAACGCAGGACGCGAAGCGAACTCTCCCGGAAATCCGCGAGGTCTTTTGTGTTCGGGTTCTTCGGGTTCCGAAATTTTTGCTGGTTGGTTTTTCCCGGTTGGTCCGGTTCGAAAACACCCACGGAAGGAGGGCATTCCAGGTACGCCAGCCCCACGGAAAAGTTATTCCGCGATCCAATCAACTTGATTCCCATCACATATCTGGAGGAAGGAACTGAAATGAAGAATCGTCTCGTGAGCGCCGCTTCGGCGCTCGCCATCCTTGCCGGACTCGCGTCGAGCCCCGCGCTCGCGCAGCTCACCGGCAACATCGATGGCACCGTCCACGACACGAGCAACGCCCCGCTTCCGGGCGTCCAGGTCGAGCTCAAGTCCCCCGCCCTTCTCGGCGCCCGCACCGCGGTCACCGACGCGAGCGGCCGCTTCCGCTTCCCGGCCGTGCCCCCGGGCATCTACAAGGTGACGTCCACGCTCTCCGGCTTCAAGACCGTCGAGCGCACGGGCGTCAAGGTCGAGCTGGGCGGCACCGCCACCCTGAACGTCCCCATGGAAATCTCCGTGACCGAGCAGATCGTCGTCACGGGTGAGGCGCCCGTCGTCGACGTCGCCTCCACCACGACCGGCACGAACTACTCCTCGTCGGTCATCTCCAAGCTCCCCGTCGGCCGTAACTACGCCGACATCGTGCGCTCCCAGCCCGGCGTCCAGACGGACTCGGGTGAGACGCAGGGCCGCTCGCTGGCCCTTTCCATCTACGGCTCGACCTCGGCCGAGAACCTGTACCTGATCGACGGCAACAACACCACGAACGTCATCAAGGGCATCCAGGGCAAGGCGATCAACAACGAGTTCGTGCAGGAAGTCGAAGTCAAGACCGGCGGCTACCAGGCCGAGTTCGGTCGCAACACCGGCGGCGTGGTGAACGTCATCACGAAGTCCGGCGGCAACGAGTTCCACGGCGGCGTGTTCGGCTACTACGACTCGACCGGCATGAAGGCCGACAACGAGCTCGAGAAGCAGTTCAAGAGCGGCGGCACGCCCGACTACTCCGAGCGTGGCGACTCGTTCCTCCTGAACTCCTACAACGACGAGGACAAGCGCTCCGAGATCGGCGCCAGCCTCGGCGGCTTCATCGTCAAGGACCGCGTGTGGTTCTTCGGCGCCTACGACCGCGTGAACCGCGACGTCGTGTTCGCCCAGACCAGCGGCGCGAACGAGGGCCTCGGCTTCCTGCAGGAGCAGAAGTCGGACCTGTTCTCCGGCAAGCTGACCTTCAACATCACGAAGAGCACCGAGCTCCTCGCGACGGTCACGGCCGACCCCCAGACGAACGACGGCGCCGTGAACACGGTCGTGACGGGCACCTCGGACACGTCCCGCTTCGGCAACCGCGACATCGGCGGCACGGACTACGGCTTCCGCGCCACCCAGCTCTTCGGCTCGATGGGCCTCCTCACCGCTCAGTACGCCAAGCACAAGGAGAGCTACAAGCTCACCCCGCTCGGCGCCAACCTCATCCGCGTCAACGACCAGTCCCAGGCTGGCTCCGCGACCGTCGCGAGCGGCGGTCTCGGCCAGGTGTTCGGTCCCACGCAGAACAACGAGTCCCAGCGCGATTCGTTCCTCGGCAACTTCACGGTCTTCGCCGGCAACCACGAAATCAAGGTCGGCGGCGACTACCAGAAGGATCAGACCACGGGCTCCACGTACTACACGGGTGGCCAGATCGTCGACATCTTCTACTGCTCCTCGGCCGCGAACCGCGCCTGCAACGCCTCGGCGCCGTTCATCACGAACGCCTACGGCAACCGCGTCCAGGTGTTCTACCGCCACCGTTTCTTCTCGCTCACGCCGCAGAACCAGGCGCAGATCCAGAACGCGCCGTTCGACGTGCCCAACAAGCTCTATTCCTTCTACGCTCAGGACGCCTGGCGCGTCCTCCCCAACCTGACGGTCAACGCGGGCATCCGCTACGACAACCAGAAGGTCATCAAGGGCGACGGCTCGCTCGCGTTCGAGCTGAAGAACCAGTGGGCGCCCCGCGCGGGCTTCTCCTGGGACATCCTCTCCAACGGCTCCTCCAAGCTCTACGGCTCGTTCGGCCGTTTCTACTGGCCCACGCCCACGAACCTCAACGTTCGCGTGTTCACGGCCAACACCCAGATCTTCACGTTCAACTACTCGCCCACCGATCTCGCGCACACGGGCGCGGGCGGCCGCGGCCAGCTCGTCCAGGGCGGCTCGGTCGACGGTGAGCCCGTCGACGCCGACCTCAAGGCTTCCTACCAGGACGAAGTCACGGCTGGCTTCGAAAAGGCCCTCGACCCGACGTTCTCCCTCGGCGTGAAGTTCACGTACCGCAAGCTCGGCCCCAGCACGATCGAAGACCGTTGCGACCTCGATCCGGATGATCCGGCCAACACGTTCGGCGCCACCTGCGCGATCGTGAACTCGGGTTCCTCGGGTCTCTTCGCCTCCGGCCAGATCGGTGTCTGCTCGGCCTCCGAGAACCCCACCGACCCGAATGCGGGCGTCTGCTCGCCCACGGGCGTTCCCGTTCCCGCCACGAAGCGCACGTTCACGGGCCTCGAGCTCTCCGCGAAGAAGCAGGTCGGCCAGAATCTCTGGATCCAGGCCTCCTACCTCTTCTCCCAGCTCAAGGGCAACTACTCCGGCGCCATCCGCGTCGCCTCCGGTCAGACGGACCCCGGCATCAACGCCGACTTCGACTACTTCGAGTTCGCCCGCAATTCCGACGGCAAGCTCGAGCTCGACCGTCCCCACCAGATCCGTGTGGACGCCGTCTACCAGGCTCCGTTCGGTCTCGCCATGGGCCTCGGCGCGTACCTCCGCTCCGGCGGCACGACCAACCGCCTCGGCTACTACAACTCGTTCTACCCGGACCTCCTCTATCTCGACAAGCGTGGCTCCGGTGAGCGCCTCGAGACCGACTACGACGCGAACCTCTCGCTCTCGTACGCTCTCAAGCTCGGCCCCGTCACCATCACGCCCCAGGTCTACCTCTTCAACATCCTCAACCGGCAGGCCGTGACCGTCATCGACGAGGGCTTCAACGCGAACGGCTCGTTCGTCGAAGTTCCCGGCGCCAACTACGGTCAGGCCGGTGTCGCCCCCGGGACGAACCGTCCCGATGGCACGCCCTGCCCGGCTGGTGGCCCGGTCTGCGCCGACAATGCGGACTATCGCAAGGCCCAGGCTCGCAACGCGCCCCGCTCGCTCCGCGTTGCCCTCAAGGTCGAGTTCTAGTCGCTTGGAGGAACCCTTCGGGGTTCCTCCTGGTTCCCATCTCTGTCGAAGGCGCCCCGCAAGGGGCGCCTTTTTTCTGTAATTTTCCTGGGGGTTTCTCGATCCCCCAGGCCCCTCACAGGGGAGAGATCCGGAGACGGATCCCCACCTATGATCCGATCGTGAAGCGTGTTCTCTTCCTGCTCCTCCTCTCGGCAGCCGTTGCCACTGCCACTGCCACCGCTCAGGGCCCCGCCTCGAAACCGCGGGTGATCGTCTGCGGCTGGGACGGCGCGGACTGGAGCCTCCTCGATCCCCTCCTTGCCGAAGGCAAGCTGCCCAACCTGGCGGCGCTCGTGGCCTCCGGCCGGACGTACGACCTCACCAGCTTCCAGCCCATGGCCTCGCCCATGATCTGGACGACGATCGCGACGGGCAGAACCCCCATCGATCACGGCGTCGCCGACTTTCAGGAGACGGATCCGAAGACGCGGACGCGGCTTCCCATCTCCGGACGCTCACGGGCCGTGCCGGCGCTCTGGAACGTGGCCTCGGCGAAGGGCGTGACCGTGGGCGTCGTGAACTGGTGGGCCACCTGGCCCGCCGAGCGCGTGAACGGCTTCCTCGTGTCCGACCGCGCGGCCCCGGTGCTCTTCGATCCCGAAGCGCTCGCGAAGGCCCCCGCCCTTGCCTGGCCCGAAGGCCTCGCCGACGGCGTGCGGCTCGTGCAGCGGCGCGAAGGGAATCCTCCCTACGAGGAAGTCGCGAAGGGCCTGTCGATCTCGCGGGCCGAGTTCGACCGCGCGGTCGCCGCCGGCAAGGACCTCGCAGATCCCGTGACGGGCTATCGCAAGATCCTCGGCACCACGCGCGTCGCCGCGCGCATCGCGCTCGATCTCTACGACCGCGAGAAGCCCGAGCTCCTCATGGTGTATTTCCAGGGCACCGACGAGGCCGGCCACGTCCTCGGCCGGTTCTTCCCGCCGCGCCTGCCGAGCATCTCCGAAGGTGACTTCCGGAAGTACTCGGGAGCCATCGAGGCGACGTACGTGGAGCACGACCGCATCCTCGGCGAGCTCGCCAAGCGCGCCGCCCGCGACGGCGCGGCCCTCGTGCTCGTGTCCGATCACGGTTTCCGCTGGGACGAGACCCGACCCGTGAAGGCCTCGGGCACGGGGTTCGACACGGCCTTTCTCTGGCACCAGAGCCCGGGCGTGATGATCGCGGCCGGGCCCGGGTTCGTCCCCTCGAAGGCGCGCGGCAAGGCGAGCGTCTTCGATGTCGCGCCGACGCTGGCCCGGCTGCTCGGCCTTCCGCCCGACCCGCGCTTCGAGGGAAAGCCCGTCGACGGGCTCGACGCGAAGGCGCTGCCCGCTCCCGCGAAGGCCGCGGCGTGGGGCACGCTCGCGAAGGTCGAGCGTCTCGTGGTGCCCGAGACCACGGCCGAGGAGCGCAAGGCCGCCGAGGAGTTCACGAAGAAGCTCGTCTCCCTCGGGTATCTCACCGGTTCCGAGGCGTCGGCCGTGGACGCGCGTCCCTCGGACCGCAAGGGCACGGAGACGGCGGGGCACTTCGCGAATCTCGGCACCTTCCTGCGCGAGCGCGGCGACGCGAAGGGCGCGATCCCCTGGTACCGCAAGGCGCTCGAGGTGAACCCGAAGTCGGCCTCGGCCGCCATGAACCTGTCGCAGGCTCTGCTCACGACGGGCGCCCTCGACGAGGCCGACGAGGCGCTCGTGCGGGCGCTCCAGAACGGTTACAACGATCCCGACGGCGCCGCGATGCGCCGGGCCGACTGGTACGAAGGCCTCGCGCAGAAGCAGCCGTCGGCTCGCGCCCAGATGAAGAAGTACGCGACGCGGCTCGTGGCGGCCTTTCCCGCGAAGGACCGATATCGGGTTCTCCTGGGCCGCGCCCTCTTCGCTTCGGAGGACTGTCCCGGCGCCGAGGCCGCGCTCGATCCCGTGGTGGCGCGGAACGCGAAGGACGTCGAGGCGCTGAACCTCCTGGGCCTCGCGGCGATGTGCCAGGGGAACGTCGCGAAGGCCAAGGGCCTCTTCCAGCGGTCCCTCGCGATCGAGCCGCACCAGCCTGCGATACGGGAAGGGCTTTCTCGGCTTCAGTGAGCTGTAGTTGAACCTGGGGGTTTCTCGATCCCCCCAGGCCCCCCGCCGGGAAGAATCCAGGGAGGACGGCGCATCTGGTACGGTTCCTGCGTCCAGGAAGCCGGACTGAGGTGCACCCATGACGAAAAGACCCCTCCTTCGAATCCCCCTCGCACTGGCGATGCTGGCGGTCTCGACCGTCTCGATCGCGGCCGAGCCCGGCGACAGCCTCGTGCTCCGCAAGGGCAAGACGATCGTCCAGTACGAGGACGAGAAGGCCCAGATCGACATCTCCTACCGCCATCTCGACACGCACCGCGACACCGAGTGGATGCTGCTCGACTTCTACGTGCGGGCGCTCGGCACGAAGAGCTTCAGCATCGCGCGGGAAGACGTGACGCTCGTCGTTCCCGGCGGAAACCGGCTCAACCTACCTACGCAGAAGAAGCTCAGCGAGGAGTTCAAGGACATCCGGCGGTTCCGTCTCCAGGTCGACATCTCGCGGGACCCGCTCGAGGGCTACTTCAAGGGCTACGTGCGCTCGCAGCCCCTCAAGTTCTTCACGATTCCCGGCGAGGGCATCGTGTTCGACGAGGTCTCGGTGGGCAACGCGTCCCTCGTCTTCGGCGACCTCTACTTCAAGTCGCCCACGGGCACCTGGGCCGACGGCACCTACAAGCTCGAGATCCGCAACAAGGACCTCGACGTGAGCATCCCGTTCATGGTCCCCGCGCCGGCTCTCGGCAAGGACGATGGCGCCCGGCCGAAGAAGAAGAACCCGAACGACACGTCTGTACCCTGGTAGGCCTCCAGCCATGGTAGAAGCTCCCGTTCATGGGAGTTTCAGCCTTCTGGCTCATGCTCGGCGCGCTGGGCTGCTATGCCATCGCGTACCGTTTCTACTCCGGGTTCATCGCCCGCCGCGTCCTCGAGCTCGATGACCGGCGGCTGACCCCCGCGCACACGAGGAACGACGGGCAGAACTTCCATCCCACGGGGCGCGGCGTCCTCTGGGGGCACCACTTCGCGGCGATCTCGGGCGCGGGCCCTCTCATCGGGCCGGTTCTCGCGGCCCAGTTCGGATGGCTGCCCGGCTGGCTCTGGCTCGTCTTCGGCGTCTGCCTCGGCGGGGCCGTCCAGGATTTCGTGATCCCCGTCGCGTCAGTTAGGCGCAAGGGAAAGTCCCTGGCCGAGATCGCGCGCGCCGAGGTGGGCCCGCCCTCGGGCGCCGTCCCGCTCGTTGCGAATCCCTTCCGCCTCCTCCTCCGCCCCCGCGGTCCCCGCTGCCTGGGTGGTCCCCCCC
>CAZXSG010000066.1:0-10379 GCA_964643185.1 uncultured Holophagales bacterium | reverse complement strand
GCGAACGCGCGGGCGCTCGAGGTCGCGGGCGGCGCGCTCGTCCTGGAGGAGCGCGAGGCCGCGTCCGAGGTGCTCGCGAAGCTCCTGCGCGAGCTGCTCGGAAACCCGGCTCGCCTCGCCGCGATGGGCGAGGCCGCGCGCACGCTCGCGAAGCCCGACGCCGCCTCGCGCTTCTGCGACGTCGTCTTCGCGGTCGAGACGCCGGCACGAGGTGCCGCATGAATCTGCTTCGAGTGAAGCGCCTTCATTTCGTCGGCATCGGCGGCATCGGCATGTCGGGTCTCGCCGAGCTCCTCGCGAGCGTGGGCTTCACGGTGACGGGCTCGGACCTCAAGTCGTCGGAGCTCACCGAGCACCTCGAGACGAAGGGCATCCGCGTCTTCGCCGAGGGCCACCGCGCCGAGCAGATTGCGGGCGCCGACGTCGTCGTCATCTCGTCGGCCGTGGACACGGGCAACGTGGAGGTCCAGGCCGCGCGGGCCGTCGGAACGCCTGTCATCAAGCGGGCCGAGATGCTGGCCGAGGTGATGCGCGTCAAGCAGGGCATCGCCATCGCCGGGACGCACGGCAAGACCACGACGACCTCGATGACCGGCGCGATCCTTCTCGCGGCCGAGCTGGACCCCACCGTCATCGTGGGCGGCCGCGTGCGGCAGCTCGGCACCAACGCGCGCCTCGGCACGGGCGAGTACCTCGTGGCCGAGGCCGACGAGTTCGACCGCTCGTTCCTGGAGCTGCGCCCCGTGCTCGCGGTGGTGAACAACATCGACCTCGAGCACCTGGATTGCTACTCGGGCATCGAGGACCTCAAGGAAGCCTTCACGCGATTCGCGCGGAGCGTGCCGTTCTTCGGCGCGGCGCTCCTCGGCCTCGACGACCCGAACGTGCAGGAGATCCGCTCGGCCATCACGCGCCGCGTGGTGACGTTCGGTCTGACGCCGCAGGCCGACGTCTCGGCCCGCGACCTGTCGCTCACCGCGCAGGGCTCCCGCTTCACCGCGCTCTTCGACGGGTCACCCTCGGGCCTGGTTTCGCTGTCGCTCCCCGGCCTTCACAACGTGAAGAACGCGCTCGCGGCGCTGGCGGTCTCGCGCGAGCTCGAGATCCCGTTCCCCGTGGCCGCCGAGGCGCTCTCTTCGTTCTCGGGCGTCGTGCGGCGCTTCGAGAGGAAGGGCGAGCGGGACGGCGTGATCGTGGTGGACGACTACGCGCACCACCCCACGGAGGTCGCCGCGACGCTCGCGGCCGCGCGCCAGGCGTATCCGGACCGGCGCATCGTGTCGCTCTTCCAGCCGCACCTCTTCTCCCGCACGCGGGACTTCCACAGGGAGTTCGGGGCCGCGTTCCTCAGCTCCGACGTCCTCCTCGTGATGCCCGTGTACGGCTCGCGCGAGGCGCCCATCGAAGGCGTCACCGGAGCGCTCGTCGCGAACGCCGCCACGCAGCGCGGGCACCGGCACGCGCGGTTCGTCGAGACCCGCGAGGAGATTCCCGCGGCGCTCGAGGAAACGCTGAAGCCCAACGATCTCCTGCTCACGATGGGCGCCGGCGACGTCCTTCGCTTCGGCGAACGCTGGCTCGCGGCAGGCACGGAAAAAGCGGGGGCCGCGTCGTGAGCGCCCCGTCGGCCTTCTACCGCCCACCCGTCCCGCTAAGGGCGCGCCGCCGCGGACCGCTCGGCACGCTGGCCCGCGGGCTCGCGCTCGCTTTCGCGGCGCTCTCCGCCGTGGGGGCCGTCGGCCTTCTCCTCAAGCACCACCCGCGGTTCGCCGTCAAGCGCATCGTGCTCGATGGCGTGCCCGAGTCGCGCCGCGCCGAGGCCGAGGCGATCACCGATCACCTCCTCGGTCAGCCTCTTCTCTTCGCCGATCTCGACGCCGCGGTGCTGGATCTCTCGGCCAAGCCGTGGGCGGCCCGCGTCGCGGCCCGCCGCGTGGTTCCCGACACGCTCTCGGTAACCGTGGTGGCGCGGCCGCCGTTCGCTCTCGCGCGGCGGGGCGATTCGCTCTGGACGGTGGACCGCACGGGCACGTTCCTCGGGCCGTACGAGGGTCGGAGCCTCTCGGGCAAGGAGCGCTTCGTCGTCATCGACGTCATCGACGCGGGTGAGGGCAAAGAGCCGGGCAGCGCCGGCGAGCAGGAGGCCATGTCGCGGGGCACGGAGCTTCTCTCTCGCCTCACGGCCGACGATCCGGCGCTCGCCGCCCGCCTTTCGGAGATCGAGGTCGCGGGCACGGTGCTCAGTGCCGTCGACGGCTCCGCGCGCTGCCTGCTCCTCTTCGGCGACGACGCGCTCCTGCCGGGAGCCGCTGCCACACGCTGGCGCGCGTATCTCGCGCTCGTGCCCGAGCTCGAAAGGAACGGGCTCCCCACGGGGCTCGCCGATCTCCGCTTCCGCGACCGCATCGTGCTGAAGGCGCCGCCGAAAGACGCCGCCTCACACGGGAAGACCTGAGGACATATGGCTCGTACCTTTCCATACTCCGTGGCTCTCGACATCGGCTCGACGAAGGTCTGCGCGCTCATCGCGACGATCGGACCGGGCGGCAAGGTCGAGGTCATCGGCAAGGGCATCGCGACCCACAAGGGCGCCCGCAAGGGCGCGATCATCGACGTGCCGGCCACGGTCGAGGCGATCAAGAAGGCGACCGAGGAAGCCGAGCTCATGGCGGGCGCGCGCATCGACCGCGCGGTCGTGGGCGTCGCGGGTCCGCAGGTGCGCTCCTTCAACTCCCGCCAGGTCGTGGCCGTCTCCTCCAAGAGCCGCGAGATCTCGAGGGAAGACATCGCCCGCTCGCTGGATGCCGCGCGCTCGTCGCCGATTCCCGCCGAGTTCGAGATCCTGCACGTCCTCAAGCGCGAGTTCGTGGTGGACGGGCAGGACGGCGTGTCGGATCCGCTCGGCATGGTGGGGAGCCGGCTCGAGGCCGACGTCCACGTCGTCACGGTGCCGGTCTCGACGACGCAGAACATCATGGCCTGCGTCAACCGGGCGGGCATCGAGGTGATCGAGCTCGTCCTCGAGCCGCTCGCGGCGAGCTCCGCGGTGCTCACGCCCGACGAGAAAGAGCTGGGCGTCGTCGTCGCCGACATCGGCGGCGGCACCACGGAGGTCGCGGTGTGGCGTCACGGTGCTCTCGCGCACACGTCGGTGCTGCCGGTGGGCGGAGATCACTTCACGAACGACCTCGCCGTGGTGCTGAAGACGCCGGTGCCCGATGCCGAGCGCCTCAAGAAGAAGCACGGCTCCGCGCTCACGTCGCTCATTACCGAAGACGAGTCCCTCGAGATTCCGCTCATGGGCGGCCGGGGCGTGCATCCCATCAAGCGGCGCGAGGTGGCGGAGATCCTCCAGCCGCGGGCCGAAGAGCTCCTCACGGTGATCTGGGAAGACGCCACGCGCGACGTCCCCGCGAGCGAGCTCCGCGCGGGGCTCGTGCTCACGGGCGGGGCGGCGCAGCTCCACGGCCTTCTCGAGGTGGCCGAGCAGATCCTGGGCGTCACGGTGAGGAAGGGGCTTCCGCGCGGCCTCTCGGGCCTCACCGACATCGTCGCGGGTCCCGAATGGGCCTGCGTCGCGGGACTCCTCCTCTGGAACCTGCCGCAGGCCGAAAAGGCGCAGGCGATGACGAAGGGCACCCCCGGTTTTCTCGACAAATTCAAGACGACCCTAAAAGGTCTCTTCCCTCAGTCGAATGCTCTGTGATGTGATGGAGGCACCGCGATGATCCTCTTCGAAGACGACGCCCCTGCGTCGCCCAAGATTTCCCTCGACCAGGACGCACCTCCTCCCGCCCGAATCAAGGTCGTCGGGGTCGGTGGCGGCGGTGGCAACGCGGTGAACCGCATGATCGCGGCCGGCATTCGCGGCGTGGATTTCATCGCGGCCAACACCGACGTCCAGGTCCTCCGCGTGAACCGCGCGCCCGCCAAGATCCAGCTCGGCCTCGCGACCTCGCGCGGCATGGGCGCGGGCGCGAACCCCGAGGTCGGCAAGAACGCCGCGCTCGAGGACGCCGAGAAGATCGCCGAGGCGCTCACGGGCGCCGACATGGTCTTCGTCACGGCCGGCATGGGCGGCGGAACCGGCACGGGAGCCGCTCCGGTCGTCGCGCGCATCGCGAGCGAGACGGGCGCCCTCGTGGTGGCGATCGTCTCCAAGCCCTTCATGTTCGAGGGACGCCGCAAGCTGCGCTACGCCGAGGAAGGCATCGCCGAGCTCCGCGAGTACGTCGACACGCTCATCACGATTCCGAACGAGCGGCTCTACGCGTTCGTGGACCGGAACGTCACGACGTGGGAGGCCTTCCGCATCGCCGACGACGTGCTGCGGCAGGCCGTGCAGGGCATCAGCGATCTCATCACGGTGCCCGGCATCGTGAACCTCGACTTCGCCGACGTGAAGACCGTGATGGAGAACATGGGCATGGCGCTCATGGGCACCGGCACGGCCTCGGGCGAGCACCGCGCGGTGGAAGCCGCGCAGCGCGCGATCTCGAACCCGCTCCTCGAGGAGCAGTCGATCCAGGGCGCCCGCGCGATCCTCATCAACGTCACGGGCGGCGAGGACCTCACGCTGGCCGAGGTGAACGAGGCCTGCGCGATCATCCAGCAGGCTGCGGACGAGGACGCCAACGTCATCTTCGGTCTCGTGCAGGACAAGGAGATGGGCGACAGCGTGAAGATCAGCGTCATCGCGACGGGCTTCGACGCGCCGGTGGCGCACGCGGCGCGGCGCGCGGCCGAGGTCGCTCTGCCGTCGGCGAGCTACACGCGGGATCGGGAGCGCGAGAAGGAACGCAAGAGCGGTCTCGCCGACGTGCCGCTCGCGCCGGACGAGACGGGCTTCGGCATCAACATGTTCAACTCGCCGCACGACTCCCGCTCGGACCTCTTCGACATCCCCACGTTCCTGCGCCGCCAGATGGACTGAAGTGAACCAGGGGGCACCATGGCCGGTGCCCCCTAAGACCCCCTCCGAGCCAGTCGCTGGTTTATCCGGGGTTCCGTATTTGCGCCACGTCTGCCTTCTCGAGCTCCTGGCCGTGTTCTCACGGCTTGGGTGCACGGCTTTCGGGGGACCGGCCGTGCACGTGGCGCTGCTCCACCAAGAGGTGGTGCGGCGCCGCGGCTGGCTCTCTGAGGAGCGGTTCCTGGACCTCGTGGGTGCCTCGAACCTCATCCCCGGGCCCAACTCCACCGAGCTCGCGATCCACATCGGCTACGAACGGGCCGGGTGGAGAGGGCTCCTCGTCGCGGGGCTCGGGTTTCTCGTCCCCGCGGTGGTCCTCACGTTCCTCCTCGCGTGGCTCTACGTGAGCTACGGAACGCGACCCGAGGCCGAAGGCCTTCTGCGCGGCCTGCGGCCCGTTCTCCTGGCTCTCGTCACGCACGCGTTCCTCGGGCTCGGGAAGCGCGCCACCCGCACGCCGTGGCTCGCGACTCTCGCCGGACTCTCGGCGATCGCCGCCTTCCTGGGCGTCCACGAGCTCGTCGTGCTGTTCGGTGCGGCCGCGCTCCAGCTGCTGGTGTCCGGCGTTTCGTGGACTTCCAAGGCCGCGGGCCTCGCGCCGCTCGCTCTCCTCGGGGCCCCGGCGGCAGCGACTCCGCTCGCGCTCTTCCTCATCTTCCTGAAGATCGGCTCCGTCCTCTTCGGCAGCGGCTACGTGCTGATCGCCTACCTGCGGGCCGACTTCGTCACCCGCCTCGGTTGGCTCACGGAACGCCAGCTCCTCGATGCCATCGCGGCCGGGCAGGCGACGCCGGGGCCCGTGTTCTCGGCGGGCACGTTCGTTGGCTTCCTCCTCGCAGGGCCGTGGGGCGCGGTGGCGGCGACGCTGGGGATCTTCCTGCCCGCGTTCGTTCTCGTCGCGCTCACCGCGCCGCTCGTTCCGAAGCTCCGCGCGTCGAAGGGAGCCGCCACGTTTCTCGACGGCGTGAACGCGGCCTCGCTCGCGCTGCTCTTCGTCGTCGCGATTCCACTTGCTCGCGCGGCGTACGTGGATCCCATCGACGCGATCGTGTTCGGACTTGCGCTTCTCGCGCTCTTTCGATCCGGCTGGAACCCGACCTGGCTGGTTCTCTCAGGCGCGGTTTACGGAGCTCTGCGCGGCCTGACGGGCTGAAGCCCTCACCCGGTCGCGGTGGCGTTTCCGGTCCTTGAGCCACACGCGGGCGCGGATGGCGACGGCGTCGACCTTGGGGAAGCGGACCCGGAGACGCTTCACGAGACGCTGGAACGCGCGGCTCTCGAGGTACAGGATCGCGGCGCCCGGGACGCCGAACATCCACCCCTGGAGCACGGGGATAAGGCCTCCCAGGATGCCGAGCGCGACGAGCGACCAGCCGAGAGTGAGGAGCGCGAGGCGCATGAGGGGCGTCCGCTTGCGCCTCAGCCCCCGCGGTTCGTGGGGCTTCACAGGAGCACGGCGGCTTTCTTCGGGAACGTGCCCTTCTGCGCGTCCCTCACGATGCGCTTCGTGTCGTGAGGGAAATCGCGGCCGAGGATCCAGTCGAGGTACTGCGGGCTCTTCTCGGCCACGTCGGCCAGGCGCTGGCCGCGGAACTCGCCGAAGTTGAAGACGGCCTCGCCGTCCCGCCAGAAGAACCGGCGCTCGGGATCCACGAAGCGCGTCTCGGGCGGCAGCGAAAACTCGGCGAGGCCCTCGACGTCGCCGGGCAGGTCGGAATACCGCGAAAGCTCGCCGGCGAGAACCTCCGCCGAGGCGAGAGCGTCGCCGAGCGCGCTGTGCGCGCCGCCGTGCTCCCGGCCCGCGAAGAAGCGGACGGCGGAGCCGAGGTCCCGGGGCTCTTTCTTGAAGAAGATGGTCTGCATGTCGACGATGCGCCGTCCTTCGAGGGAGAACGCGACGCCGGAGGCCTGGAATTCCCGCTGCAGAAGCGGCAGATCGAGGGAGCGCACGCCATAGCCCGCGAGGTCGGCCCCTTCGAGGAGGTCCGACAGCTCCTGGGCGATCTCGGCAAAGCGCGGGGAGTCCTTCACGTCGGCGTCGGTGAGGCCGTGTACCGCCGTGGTCTCGCTCGGGATGCGCATCTCGGGGTTGACGCGGCGGACCCACGTGGAGACCTCGCCGCCGGGGTTGAACCGCACGAGCCCGATCTCCACGATGCGATCGGTGCGCCGGTCCGGCCCCGTGGCCTCGAGATCGAAGACGACGAGGGGCCGGTCGATCGCGAGGGCGGCCACGCGGGCCAGGGCGTCCTTGGGAGACTGCGTCACAGGGGCATCATGGCATCCCAGGTCCATGAGGGCGATCCGTCGGGCGGGTCCCGCCAGACGACGCGGACGAGCTGGAGGAACGGTGCGGGGCCGGGCTCTTCACGATGGGGGTCGTAGCGGGGATCGTTCGCGAGCGGCGTGCCGAGCGCCGCGAGGTGAACGCGGACCTGGTGCATACGGCCCTCGCGCGGGTTGAGCTCCACGAGTCCGCTCTCGAGAACCCGATATCGCGTTATGGCGGGCCGGCCGGCAGGATGCGTCACGGTGCCGCCAGGGGGTGGCAGCGGAGGGATTCCCGTGAGCCGCTGCCCCGCGAGGAGCCGCGCGGCCTTCTTCTCGCCGTACGCCGCGCGGAGCGCTCGCGCGAGGAGCTTGGGCTTGCCGGTCCGGTTCTCGAGGAGGGGGAGCGCGATCTCGCCTTCGGGGGGGTCGGGCAGGCCCCGGGTCTTCGCGAGGTACGTCTTGTCGACGTTCGTCCGCCAGGCCGCGTGCGCGATCGCGAGGGCTTCCTTGTTCAGGGCCACGAGAAGTACGCCCGAGGTGAGGCGGTCCAGCCGATGGACCAACTCGGCTTCGGGGCCCAGCTCCTCGCGGAGATCGAAAAGAAGCCCGCCGGGGCCGTGAACGGCGCGTCCGGCGGGCTTCGAAAGGGCGACGAACTTTCCCTGCGCTCCCGGAGGAGCCTCGAGAAAACTAATCTCTGCGACCCCCGAAGAGGCGGAGCAGCATCAGGAAGAGGTTGATGAAGTCCAGGTAGAGGGCGAGGGCGCCGGAGATCGCGCCGCGGCGGCCGGCCTCGGAGTCCGCGTCGACCGTGGCGGCCATCTGCTTCAGCTTCTGCGTGTCGTAGGCCGTGAGGCCGACGAACACGATCACGCCGATGATCGAGATGACGAAGCTCATCGCGTCGGACTTGACGAAGATGTTCACGAGGCTCGCGAGCACGATGCCGATGAGTCCCATGAACGCGAAGGAGCCGACGCCGGTGAGGTCCCGCTTCGTGGCGAAGCCCCAGAGGCTCATGGCCCCGAACATGCCGGCCGAGATCACGAACACCGACGCGATCGAGGTGCCCGTGTACATGAGGAAGATGACCGACAGCGTGAGGCCGTTGAGGGCCGAGTAGATGAGGAACACCGTGGACGCGGTCGCGGCCGACATGTTGCCCACGAGCCCGCTCATCCAGGCGACGAGGCCGAGCTGTCCGAGCATGAGCCCGTAGAACACGAGCTTGTTGCCCACGATGATCTGCAGCATCGCCGGCGAGCTGGCCGTGAAGAACGCCACGAACGCCGTGAGAGCCAGGCCTCCGGCCATGTAGGCATACACGCGATTCAGGAACCGGGACTGGACCTCGATGGACGAATACGGAACCGAACGTTCGGGGTACATGCGTCGAAACCTCCTGGGTGAGAACCCTCACCCCTTCCTAATGCTACATTTTCCCCATGAAGAAGATCATTCTCGCCACATTTCTCGCCGTTCTCGGGGCATCCGGTGCCGACGCCGCTGAGAAGTTCGGAGCCCCCCTCACCGGCAAGCCCGAAGCCGTCACCCTCGCCCAGCTCGTGAAGGATCCCGCCAAGTTCTCCGGTAAGAGCCTCCGCACCGAAGGCAAGGTCAACGCCGTCTGCCCCCAGAAGGGCTGCTGGATGACGATGAACGAAGGCGACCAGACGGTGCGCATCACGTTCAAGGACTACGCATTCTTCGTGCCCAAGGACATCGCGGGCGCCAAGGCCGTCGTCGAGGGCTCGTTCAAGATGGAAGAGATCCCCGAGGGCACGGCCAAGCACTACGCCGAAGAGACTCCCGGCGGCAAGCCCGACGCCATCAAGGGACCCCAGAAGCAGCTCTCCTTCGAGGCCACGGGAGTGGAGATCACGCGCGCCGCAAAGTGAGGCTGCGCGCGAGGAAGTGAGGGCCGAGATGGCCCGGCGTCGACGCAAGGATCCTCCCCGGCTCGGCATCGATTTCGGCACCACGCACACCGTGGTGGCCCTCGTCGACCGGGGCAACTATCCCGTCGTCGCGATCGACGGCGAGGACGCGTTCCCGTCGCTCGTCGCGGCCTCCCGGCTCACCGGTGAGCTGCGGTTCGGCTCGTCGGCCGTGCCGCTTCGGCACGACCCGGACTGGGAAGTCCTTCGCTCGCTGAAGCGCTTCCTCTCGGACGGCGGCCCCGCGACCGGGGTGCTGCTCGGCGGCCGGACGTTTCTCCTCGCCGACCTCCTCACGGGCTTTCTCACCGCGCTCGCCGAGGCGCTCGTGGAGGATTCCAACGCCGGGCTCTCCCCCGGCGACCCCCTCGAGGCCGCGGTGAGCGTGCCCGCCAACAGCTCGAGCGCGCAGCGGTTTCTCACGCTCGATGCATTTCGTCGCGCGGGGTTCTCCGTCACGTCGCTCCTCAACGAGCCTTCGGCCGCGGGCTTCGAGTACGCCCACCGCTACCGCGAGACGATCACGGCGAAGCGCGAGTACGTCGTGGTGTACGACCTCGGCGGCGGCACGTTCGACGCCTCGCTCCTCCGCATGACGGGCCGCGCGAACGACGTCGTGACGAGCGAGGGCGTGAGGCGCCTCGGCGGCGACGACTTCGACGAGACGATCGCCAATCTGGTCGCCTCGAAGGCGCAACTCGGCACGCTCACGAGCGCACAGAGGCAGCTCCTCGTGGAGGAGTGCGCGCGCCAGAAGGAATCCATCTCGCCCCAGACGCGGCGGTTCCTCGTGGATCTCTCGGCGTTCGAGAAGGACCCGCTCGCGATCCCGATCGACGAGATCTACGACGCCTGCGAGCCCCTCGTCTCGGCCACCATCGACGCGCTCACCCCGGTGCTCCGCGACGCGCGGCGCGAAGGGGAGTCCGAGGTGGATTGGAACGAGGTGGCCGGCATCTACATCGTGGGCGGCGCGGGCGCGTTCCCGCTCGTCCTCCGGCGGCTGCGCGAGCGGTTCGGCGAGAAGAGGGTTCGGCGCTCCTCGCAGCCGTTCGCCGCGACGGCGATCGGGCTCGCGATCACGCTCGACCAGGAGGCCGGCTACACGCTCGAGGAGCGGCTCACGCGCACGTTCGGCGTGTTCCGCGAGGCCTCGGGCGGCGGGGACGTCACGTTCGATCCCATCTTCCTCAAGGACA
>CAZXSG010000065.1:0-10381 GCA_964643185.1 uncultured Holophagales bacterium | reverse complement strand
GACGCCGCGGACGTGTTGCCCCGCGTGGCGATGTTCGTGAAAACGCGCTCGGAGGGCAGCTTCAGGGCCGTCGCCACCTGCCGCGGCAGGTTGGAGTTCGCCTGGTGGAACACGAAGAGACCGATGTCGTCGAGGGTGAGCCCGCTCCGCGAGACGATGTCGGTCGTGGCGGCCTGGAGCTTCCGGTTCGCCTGCAGGATCACCTGGCGGCCGTTCATCGCGAGCGCCCCGTCGAGCGGCAGGGCGAGGTCGTCCTCGTACGTCCCGTCGCTCGCCATGCGCACGTCGACGAGTGTGTGGGGACCGGCCGAGGGCAACACGATGCACGGGCCCGCGCCGTCGCCGAAGAGAATGGCCGTTTCCTTGACGCGTGGCGGAATCGCGAGCACGCGCGACATGACCTCGGCCCCCACCACGAGCACGGGCCCGTAACGCGGCGCGAGATCGGCGGCGAGGGCCAGAGCGAAGAGCCCGCCCACGCTCGCGAGCGGCACGTCGAGAGCCGGAATCCCCGGCGCGCCGAGGAGGTTCTGGAGAGCGGCCGACATCCCGGGGGAGCGCCGCGGGCCCGGGCCCGCGCCCACGATGATCGCGCCGAGGTCCTTCGGTGAAAGACCGGCGCGTTCGAGAGACAGAAGCGCGGCGCGATGGGCCAGCGTGGCCGGCGTGTCCTCTTCAAACGCGGGCGTGAGCGCGGCGTCCTTCGGCGCCGCGGCGCAGCGCCGCTCCTCGATCCCCGAGACGTCGCGGATCCAGCTCTCTTCGACGGCGAACTCGGCAGCCAGCTCGGCGTTGGTGACGATGCGTTCGGGCAGCGCGTGCGCGAAACCCGTGAGAGAAAGATCCGTCACGCTGGCGTCACTTCGAGAAGTAATGCTCGATCTTCGCGAGGGTCTCGAACCGCCGCGGCACGAGGTCGGCGTCGGGCACCTTCTTCCCAAACGCTTCCTCGAGCTGGGCCACGGCGTCCATGAGGCCGAAGGAATCGATCACACCCGCATCGAAGAGCGAGGCGCTCTCGTCGTCGGGCAGCGGGGCGAGGGCGAGCGGCGTGAGCACACGGCGGATGAGTTCCTGTGCCGGGGTCATGGAGTACTCTCTTTCTGGCAGCGAGATCCGGCCGGGCGCGGATTGTAGCCAGCGAAGCGAAAGCACTTCGCATGCCGCACAGGGGCCCCGACGAACGGGAAGGATCCAATGAAAAATCGATACGTCACCGCGGCCGCGTTCGCGGTTCTCGGGCTCTCGGGCGGCGCCGGAGCGCAAACCTGCACCGTAGGGCCCCTCGTGAAGTTCGAGCCTCCTGCCGGCGTCTACCCCGGAAAGTTCCAGCCGGGTTTCGCGAACGCGCTCTCGGTCTACGGTCCGGCCGGGGCGCGCAAGCTCCTCGTGCGGCAGAACTACGGCTACAGCATCTTCGGCCTCGTCAATCCCGCCTCGCCCACCATCGAGAACTTCCGTGACGTCGAGACGACGCTCCCCAAGACCGGAGACGGATACGAGACCGTCCTCGATGTCGAGGGCGCTCCCGACGGCTCGCGCGCCCTCGTGGGCTACAAGCAGACACCGAACGGGACGCTCCTCATGAAGCCGCTGGGGTCGGGGTTCACGTTCGCGGGAGACTTCGGCCCGACGCGGCCTCTGGGCGGCGCCGCGATCCTGCAGCAGGGAGCCCGATACTTCGGCTTCTCTTTGACGAACACGGCACTCGGAGTTGCAGACATCACGGCTTTCGGCACGGGGACCACGGCGCGCAGCATCTCGAGCGAGATCGTGAATGCTGCCCCCGGCGGCACGCAGCTTCAGATCGCCGGGAACCAGGTGGTGTACGTCAATGGCACCAACGTCGTCATCGTCGATGCTTCCGTGATCGGCATCAACGGTGCGCTCTCGGCCGGCTTCGCGTTCCACCTCCACTCGCTCACGTCGATCGGCCTCGCGGGCAACTCCGTCGCGGCGGTCTCGGCGGCCATCCATCCGGTCTCGGGAGCGCTCTACCTCGTCGTGGAGGGGAAGCAGGGAAGCGAGTCAAGAGGGATCGCGCTGCTTCGAACGACCGATGGCGGGGGGACTCTCAACCGCATCGGCGACGTGTTCGTGCCGCCGGTGCCGTACGGCGGCACCGGGTCTTCCACCCCGGGCGTGGCGCTGCTCCTCCCCACGTCCACCTCCGTGCTCGCGAGCTTCTGGGCGCAGAACAGCGGCAAGAGCCGTCTCTTCACCATGGACGCGGGCTCATGGGGAACGAATCTCACACCGAACGCCGAGTTCGATTCGGCGAGTTTCGCCGGACAGTTCCCCGGTCCCTCCGCGATGAAGGGGTTCGCCAGCGCCTCGGACGTCCACCTCTACTTCACCACGGGCCTCGCCGCCTTCGCGCTGCCGCTCTCCTGCCCAGTCACCGTCACGAGCGGGCCGGCGTCGCTCCACACGGTGACCCCGTGCCGCCTCTTCGACACCCGGGACACCACGCCTCTCCTCCCCAACGAGACGCGGGAGATCACGATATCGGGATCCTGCGGAGTCGAGCCGCTCGACGTCGCTTTCTCGCTCAACGTCACGGCGCTCAACGCGACGTCGTCCGGAGACCTCACCGTCTACCCGGCGAGCGCATCCGCTCCCGCGGCGCAGAACGTGAGCTTCTCGCCGGGTCGCACGCTGGCAGGCAGCGCCATCGTCTCTCCGTCGGTCGTGAATGGTCAGGCCCGCGTGAAGGTCCGAAACCGCAGCGCCGGCACCGTGCACGTCATCCTCGACGTCGCCGGGGTCTTCCGGTAGGTCGAAAAGGAGCCGCCATGAAACTCCGCACCGCATTCCTGGTCGTCGTCGCGTCCGTCACGCTCTCCCGCGGCTCGCACGCGCAGCAGTGCACGGTGGGGACGCCGGCAAAGTTCGAGCCGCCGGCCGGCGTCTATCCCGGAAAGTTCCAGCCGGGCTTCGCGAACGCGCTATCGGTTTACGGTCCGCCCGGAGCGCGCAAGCTGCTCATGCGGCAGAACTATGGATACAGCATCTTCTCCCTCAACAACCCGTTCTTTCCTGCCATCGAGAACTACCTGGACATCGAGCAGACCCTGCCCAAGGCCGGGGACGGCTTCGAGACCGTCCTCGGCGTCGCGGGCGCACCCGACGGCTCACGTGCCATCGTGGGATACAAACAAACACCGAACGGCACGCTCCTGATGAAGCCCCAGGGGTCCGGCTTCACCTACGCAGGCGACTTCTCCCCGACGCGACCCCTGGGCGGAGCCGCGATCCTTCAGCAAGGGAGCCGCTATCTCGGGTTCTCCTTGCCGAACACGGCGCTCGGCGTCGCTGACATCACGACATTCGGCACGGGGACCACGGCGCGCAGCATTGCCAGCGAGATCGTGGGCACCCTCCCCGGCGGCCGCCAGCTCCAGGTCGCGGGGAACCACGTCGTCTACCAGTCCGGCACCGAGGTCGTGGTCGTGGACGCCACGGTCATCGGGCCCGTCGGTTCCCTCTCGGCCGATTTCAAGGTGCATAGACACACGCTCGCCTCGCTCGGTCTGACGGGGAACGCCGTCTCCTCCGTGACGGCAGCGGTCCATCCGGCCACGGGCTTCCTCTACCTCGTCGTGGAGGGAAAGCAAGGGAGCGAGACCACCGGGGTCGCTCTCCTCCGATCGACCGACGGAGGCGCGACGCTCTCGCGCATCGGCAGTGTCTTCGTACCTCCCGCGCCCTACGGCGGTAGCGGGTCGAGCACACCAGGGGTGGCCATGCTCGTCCCCGCCAACGGCTCGCTCCTCGCCTTCTTCTGGGCGTATGCGGCGGGACTGAATCGGCTCTTCACCATGTACGACACCGCCTGGGGCACCAACCTGACACCCAACGCGATCTTCGACTCCCGCTCCTTCAACGGGCAGTTTCCGTCACCCACCGCGATGCAGGGGTTTGCCGACGGCACGGAGGTGTATGCCTACTTCACGACGGGCGTGGCCGCCTTCGCTCTCCCGGTCGGCTGTCCCGCCGCGCCGCCCGCCCGAACGTCGCTCTACACCGTGACGCCCTGTCGCGCCATCGACACACGGACCTCGACACCGCTCCAGCCCGCTGAGATCCGCGAAGTGACGCTGTCGGGATCCTGCGGCATTCAGGCCACGGACGTTTCGATATCGCTCAACGTCACGGCGCTCAACGCGACGAGCGCAGGCAGCCTCACCGTGTTCGCCGCCGGCCTTCCCGTGCCCGCGGTGGAGACCATGAGCTTCTCGCCGGGCCGGACACTCGCCGCGCCCGCCATCGTCTCTCCCTCGGTGGTGGGTGGTCAGGCGCGCGTCAAAATTCGAAACGGGAGCGCCGGCACGGTCGACGTGCTCCTCGACGTGACCGGCGTCTTCCGCTGAGGCTTCAGGCCGGCTTCTTCCTCCGCGCCGAAAGGTAGAGGAACGCGCAGACGGCGAGGAGCAGCGCGACGGTGCCGAGCTCGCCCGCGAGCCCGCCGAGGCGCGGGTCCATGGACTTCGGCGCGACCTTCGTCACCACGAGGAGCGCCACCGTGATTCCGGCGAGGCCCTCCCCCGCCACGAGCCCCGACGCCGCGAGGACGCCGGGGTCGCTCTCGCCCTCGCCCTTCTTCGTCTCCCGCCCGTTCTCCACGAGGCCGCGCACGCAGCCGCCCACGAAGATCGCGGCCATCGACGACAGTGGCAGGTAGACGCCGATCGCGAACGCGAGGCCCGAGACGCCCATGAGCATCGCGGCGACGGAGAGGCCCGCGCCCGAGAGCACGAGGCCCCACGGCAGCGCTCCCGAGAGCACGCCCTCGATGATCGTCTTCATGAGCGTCGCCTGTGGCGCCGGGATCTCCTTGGACCCGAACTCGAAGGCCTGGCCCAGAAGAAGCACGGTGGCCGCCACAGCCCAGCACGCGACCGACGCGCCGATGAGCTGCCCGAGCTGCTGACGCGCGGGCGTCGCGCCCACGAGGTAGCCCGTCTTCAGATCCTGCGAGATGTCGCCGGCTTTCGACGCCGCCACCGCGACGATGGTGCCCACGGTGAGCACCGCGGCGCGCGCGCCCGCGTCGACCCAGCCCGCGGCCGCGAAGACCGATGCGACCCCGAGCAGCGTGACGAGCGTGATCCCCGAGGTGGGCTGCGAGGAGACGCCCACGATTCCCACGATGCGCGCCGCGACGGCCACGAAGAGCACGCCGAAGATTCCCACGCCCGCGGCGCACACCGCGCGCTGCAGAGGACCCATGTTGCCTGCGAGGATGCCCGGCACGAACGCGGCCGCGAGAACGACGATGGCCACCCCGCCGAACACGAACGCCGGCGGCAGATCGCGGTCGGTTTCGGGGCGCGGCCCGCCGTCGCCCTTGCCGGCCGAGACGCCCTTCGCGACAGCGGTGAACGCCGAGATCATCGTGGGCAGGTTCTTGAGCACCGTGAGGATGCCGGCCGTGGCCACCGAGCCCGCGCCGATGTAACGCACGTACTTCGACCAGATCTGGCCGACCGACATCTTCGAGACGAGGAGTGTCGTCTCCGGGTAGAGCGGGGCGGCGAGCTGCGAGCCGAAGAACGTGATGAGCGGAATGAGGACGAGCGACGAGATGAGCGCGCCCGACACGATCACGCCCGACTGCCGATAGCCGAGGATGTAGCCCACCGCGATGAGCGCGGGCGCGAGTTCCACGGCGAGCTGTCCGTTCGGAAGGAAGCGGTTGAGAGACACACTCACGTCACTCGGCACGAGGAACGCGAGCGAGACGAGGACCTTCACGAGCGCGCCGACGCCCATGCCGTAGAAGATGTAGACGCCGTCCGACGTGCCGCCCGAGGTCGCGCGCAGCACTTCTGCGCAGGCGGTGCCCTCGGGGTACGGCAGCTCCTTGTCCGACTCCACGATGAGGAGCCGGCGGAGCGGAATCATCGCGGAGAGGCCGAGGAGCGCGCCCAGGAAGCAGAGCGCGACGACCTGGAGATACGGCGGCGCCATGCCCCAGAGGAAGAGCGCGGGGATGGTGAAGATCGTGCCCGACGCCAGAGACGTGGACGCCGAGCCGATCGTCTGCGACATGTTGGCCTCGAGAATCGAGCCCTTCACGCGGAAGATCTTGAAGAGCGCCACCGTGAGCACGGCCGCGGGGATCGACGCCGCGACGGTGAGCCCCACGCGGAGCCCGATGTAGGCGTTGGCGGCGCCGAAGACGACGCCCAGGACCACGCCCGCCAGGATGGCTTTCAGCGTGAACTCCGGCAGGGAGCCCACGGACTTGCTCTGCATCGGATCTCCTTCGGGCGGGAAACGTAGCACGCCCTCCGACGTATTCTCGGCAGCCATGAACGCGTTTCGTGCCGCTTTCGCCGTCCTTCCTCTCCTCGCCGCCTCCATCGCCGCCCTCGCCCAGCCGACGGGCTTCGACGCGCGGTTCACGAGCCGCACGATGCGTGTCGACCTTTCGCACACCGGCGGCACGGCGACGGAGACGATCTCGGTCTCGAAGGTCGTGGACGACGGCCCCTGGGCGGGCAGCCGCACGCGGCTCCTCGACGACACGAACCTCGGCAAGTACTTCTTCGAGGTGCGCGACCTCGCGACGAACGCGCCGCTCTACTCGCGCGGCTACGCGTCGCTCTACGGCGAGTGGGAGACGACGGGCGAGGCGAGGACGCGCACGATGACGCTCTCGGAGTCGCTGCGCTTTCCGTGGCCCAAGGCGCCGGTGCAGATCACGCTCCGGAAGCGCGACGCGAAGAACCTCTTTCGCGAGATCTTCACGACCTCGGTGGACCCGTCGTCACCCGACGTGAACCGCGCCCCGCTCGGCCCGAGGGGCAAGGTCGTGACGCTTCTCGAGAGTGGCCCGGCGAGCGCCAAGGTCGACCTCCTCGTGATTGGCGAGGGCTACGCGGCCAAGGAGATGCCCAAGCTCCGGAAGGACGCCGATCGCCTCCTGGCCGCGCTCTTCGCCGAGGAGCCGTTCAAGAGCCGTAAGAGCGACTTCAACGTGCGGCTCCTCGAGCTGCCCAGCGACGAGAGCGGAGTGCACCGTCCGCAGAGCGGCATCCACCGCCGCACGCCGCTCTCGGTTCAGTACAACATCTTCGGCTCGGAGCGGTACGTGCTCACGTACGACGACGCGGCGCTGCGCGACGCGGCTTCCGCGGCGCCGTACGAGTTCCTCGAGATCCTCGTGAACGACGCGCAGTACGGGGGCGGCGGCATCTACGGCTACCAGGCCACGTGCTCGGCCGACACGGCCTTTGCCGACTACGTCTTCGTGCACGAGTTCGGGCACCACTTCGCCGGCCTGGCCGACGAGTACTACACGTCGGACGTGGCGTACGAAACGGGTGCCGCCGAGCTGCCCGAGCCGTGGGAGCCCAACGTCACGGCGCGCGCGGACGCGAAGAACCTGAAGTGGAAGGACCTCGTCAAGACCGGCACGGCGATTCCGACGCCGTGGGAGAAGGACCCGTACGAGAAGGAATCCCGCGCCTATCAGGCCGAGCGCCGGAAGCGTCTCGCGGCCGGCGCACCACCTTCCGAGATCGACGCCCTCTTCACCAAGCAGCGTGAATGGGAGGAGAAGTTCCTCTCCTCGATGCCGAACGCCGGCAAGGTGGGCGCGTTCGAGGGAGCGGCGTATGAAGCCAAGGGCCTCTACCGCTCCTCGGCCGACTGCATCATGTTCACGCGCGACCGCGTCGGGTTCTGTCCGGTCTGCCGCCGCGGCATCGAGCGCGTGATCGACCTCTACTCGCGCTAGGGCAGCTTTTCGAGCCGGCTGAGGTCCAGCAGATCCTGTGGCCGACCCGCCCAGCGCTTGCTCCTGCGGAGGTGCTCGACACCGACGACGTGTACAAGCACGCCGCCGTAGGTCGCGTCCTTCCGCGCTTCCCACGCCTCCGCAAAAGGGATATCCGCGAGCCTCGTCAGTATGTCGAACCTATTCGGCTCGACACCAACCTGAAACACCGTGCCTGGCGTTTCGAAGTCGGCCGGCGTGACCGAGTCCATCGGTGCGCCGAACGCGCCTAACGCCTCGAACGTTTTCGAGGCATTCGTGCCCGAGGGCTCGACCCACAAGTCGAGATCCTTCGTGTACCGCGGCGTTGTGTAGTGCGAAACGGCATGCGCGCCAACGATCAGATAGCGGACGTCACGGGCGTTGAATTCGAACAACAGATCTTTGAAGTCGGGGTTGGTCGCCATCGTTGCCTCTCAAAGCCTCCGCCTCGCAGACCATCTCCCACACCGCCGCGAAACGCGTTTCAGCGTCCATGTTCGACCAGAATTCACGGTCGAATGCCCCGTCGTCCTCCGACTCCGACCGAAGCACCCGGGCCATCCGGAATCCTGCTCTTCGGCGTGCCGCACGCTTCTCCCGTTCCTCAGGGGAGTCGGAGACGGCAGGCAGGCTCGCGCCCGTGATTTCGCTCATGACCGCTACTGACCCGCGAGGTCGGCCCAGTCCTTCGCCTTGGACGGGACGGGCGACTCGACGACCGCAAGGTCCGCGTCTGCGGAGGCCGCCGTTACCGCTGTCACCGGTCCGCCGAGCGTGAAGCCCAGGAACGCGATGCACATTTCGTCGCCGGTCTCTTCCCCCCACGTGAGGTCGCGGGGCGGCGAGTTCGGGTTGTTGGGGTTGCCCGTGGAGTTGTCGTACCAGGCTTTGAGCGAGAGCCCGAAGCCGATGGGGAGCTGGATGGGCGTTTCGTAGAAATACGTTCCCTGCCAGCGGAAGTCCCACGCGGGCACGTTGTTGAGACACACCTTCGCGCCGCCGGGCAGCGTGGCCTCGACCTGCATCGCCTTGCCGGTGAGATGCATGTGCGGCGTGATGGAGTAGAGCGTGATCGACGCGGGCACGAACGGCACGTTCTGCGTGACGAGGAAGTTCGACTCGCCCGCGGGAATGCGGAACGTCTGGTTCACGATCGGCAGAGCCCGGTACTCTCTCTGGATCGGCTCCTTGGCATAGTGGATTCCCACCTGCGTGACGTCGGGCGCGAGGACGCCGCCGCGGGCGCTGTAGTGAACCTGCATGACGACCTTGGACGCCTTCGGGAGGCTCATCCCGAGACCGTGAGGCAGCTCCATGGGCTTGTTGCCGGGGGCCCAGCCCCCGAGGCCGCCCGTGAGCGTGAAGCCGGGACCCCCGAAGCACGCATAGCCCGGACCCGGGTCGCGCGCGTCGAGGTCATCGGCGGCGCCCGTCGCGTCGAGGTAGAGGAGCACGTGATGGACCATCGCGCGGGCGCCGGGGAGCACTTCGACCTTCGTGACCCACTTGTCTTCCGTAGTGCCCGTGGGCATCACGAAGCAGCGGTACACGTCGCCGTTCACGAAATCGGGCGTGAAGGGCTGCGGCATCGCGAGCGGCAGATCGGGCGTGCCCACGGTCCACACGTCGGGAAACGTCTTCGCGGGCGGCATCTCCGCCGGGTTGCCCTCGGGCGCGCCGTTCGAGACCCAGCGTCCGATCGTCTCGATCTCTTTGGCCGAGAGGCTCGGATCGTCCTTCACCGACTGGCAGGCCTTGCTCTGCTTGAACGGCGGCATCTGCTTCGTCTCGACCATGTAGCGAATCGCGTCGCGGAAGTTGTAGGCGTCCTCGTAGCTCACGAGCGGGAACGGCGCGATGCCGCTCTCGCGGTGACAGGTCTGGCAGCGCTCCTGCAGGATTCGCGAGACCTCGTTGGTGAACGAGATGCGCGACTTCACGGGCGAGCCCCCCGGCAGGATGACGGCGCCTCGCGTGTCCCCCTGCGCTCCGCCCGTGGGCGGATGCGAGGCAACCGGGCGATCCGAAAGGATCGCCTGAGGCAGTCCTGCAGGACTGCCCGGGCTCGCGGCCGAGGCGATGCCCGAAGCGAGGAACACGACGGACACGATGCGGCGCAGCTTCATCTTTGGTGACCCCAGGGCGGAAGGACGTTCCGCCAGGCTGCTAGGTTACCTCCCGGCGGCGAAAGAAGGCGTTCAGCGCACCCAGCCGGGCGCGCAGCCCGCGGAGCGGCGACACTCGTCGGCCAGGCGATCGAGCCGGGCCCGCGCGCTCTCGACCTGGTTCCGCGCGGTGGACGTGCGGTTCCGACGGATCTGCTCGGCCTGTTGGTCCATGGCGTTGACGCCCATGTTGGGAGCCACGTCCATCGAGGCCTCGACGCGCGCGAGCTCGGCCTCCGCCGCGGCAACGTCGGCCCGCGCGCGGTCGGCCCGCGCCCGCCAGGCACGCTCCTCGGCCTCGGTCGCGGAGGGTGGGGGCGTGGGCTCCGCACGGGACGCGCCGGATGCGTCCGGGTGCCGGAAACCGATCCCTCGCGGGTCGTAGTCCGGCGTCGCCGGCGCGGCGATGGGCGGCGGCTCGGCATCCCTGGGCCTTACCGCATTTGGA
>CAZXSG010000064.1:0-10391 GCA_964643185.1 uncultured Holophagales bacterium | reverse complement strand
CCTGCAAGAGGTGCGTGTTGATCAGCACCGAGAGCATGCAGAGGGCTTTGTTGTTCTCGATGAAGCCCATGCCGCCCATGTCGGCCGCGAGGTTGTAGACCGCCGAGACCCCTTCGGTCGCCCGGCGGCAGGCGGCGAGATCCTGCAGATCGAGGACGTGGTTCTCCACATCGTCGAAGCGCTGGTACCAACCGTCGAACGGCTTGAGGTCCACCGACCGCACGGCGAAGCCCCGGCTCCGCAAGTCCGCGACGAGATGACCTCCGATGAATCCCCCGCCGCCCGCGACGAGAGCGATTTCCTGGTTCATTCTGACTCCGCTCGACGTTGAATCGAAACGGCGGGAGTGTACTCCGACGACCCCGCGAGACCGCTCGTCTAGAATCGAGGCTGTTTTTGAGATGGATGTTCTCCTTCTTCCCGCCTTGGCCGCGCTCGTCCTGAGCCTCTGCCTCACCCCCGTAACCATCCGGCTCGCGCACGCCGTGGGCGCGCTGGATCACCCCGGGCCCCGCAAGGTCCATGAGAAGGCCGTTTCCCGTTTGGGCGGAATCGCAGTTGTGGGGGCCGCCGCCATCGTGCTCGCCGTGACCATCTCGGCGCGGAGCGGATTGGCGGGCTTTGCCGCGGCCCTCGGGCTCGGCGTGCTTCCCGTTCTCATCGTTTCCCTCTGGGACGACTTCCGGCCGCTCCCCCCGTGGCCGCGCCTTGCGGCCCAGGTGCTCGGCGCCTCCTTAGCCGTCTGGCTCGGGATCTCGCTCGGGCCGGTCATCCACCTCTTTGGAGGCGAGATCCACCTCGGCGTTCTCGCAGCGCCCCTCTCGGTGTTCTGGATCGTGGGCGTCACGAACGCGTTCAACCTGGTCGACGGGTTGGATGGCCTTGCGGCGGGCCTCGCAACCGTATCGGCTCTCTCCCTCGCGCTCGTTCTCTTCGTGAGCGGCCAGCGGGAGTCCTGCCTCGTGGCCGTCATCCTCGCGGGGTCTCTCTTCGGGTTTCTTCCGTACAACACGCATCCCGCCCGCACGTTCCTGGGCGACATGGGCGCGAACGCCATCGGGTTCACGCTCGCGTGCCTCGCGCTTCGAAGCGGCTCCACGCTCTCGGCCGGGTTCGCGGTGCTCATCCCGGTTCTCGTGCTCGGCGTCCCCGTGGCCGATACCCTCCTCTCGATCCTCCGGCGATTCGTGCGCAAGGTCGAGAGCAAGGGGACGGTGGGGCTCATGGAGGCCGATCGGGGGCATATCCACCATCGCCTCGTCGATCTGGGGCTGGGGCACCGAGGGGCCGTCCTCGTGCTCTATGCCGTGGGCGCGCTCTTCTCGGCGGCCGCGCTCGGGTCCCTCTTCATGTCGTCCAAGAAGGCCGTGCTCGTGCTCATCACGCTCACGCTCGCGGTGCTCATCGGAGTTTCGCGGCTGGGGTACGACGAGTTCGCCGTCCTGAAGCGCGGCAAGGTGCTGGGGCTCTACGAGAGGCCGGTCCTCAACAAGGGCCTCTTCGTCGTGTTCTTCGACATACTCGGGGTGCTCACCTCCGTTTACTTCGCTGTCGCGCTGAAGTGGGACGACTGGGGGCTCCATCGCCTCGGCGCGTTCACCCTGAACGTCACCCTCCTCACCGCGCCCGTCACGATCCTGTGCTTCTGGGCCTTTGGTCTCTACCGGGGCGCCTGGCGCCTCGCCAACGTGAACGACTTTCTGCGGGCCACGGCCGCGGTCGTCGCGGCTTCGTTCCTGAGCTTCGTGGTGTGCGGTTTCGCCCTCAACGCCGGCCTCGCGCTGCCGTTCTGGGTGATCCACACCCTTCTCATGCTCTGCATCACGAACGGCGCGCGGCTCTCGTACCGGTTCCTCCAGGCCCAGTTCCAGGAAGGCTCCCCCGAGGGAGAGCCGGTGCTGGTGTATGGCGCGGGCCTGGGAGGCACGGTGGTGCTCCGCGAGCTGCTCGCGAACCCCGCGGTGGGCATGCGCCCCGTGGGGTTCCTCGACGATGACCCGCTTCGGGTTGGGATGCTGGTGAACGGATACCGGGTGTTCGGCACCCTCGATTCGCTGGAAAAGCTTCTCGAAGAGCGCCCCGTGAAGACCGTCGTGGTGTCGTCCCGGAAGATCCCGGCGGAGAACCTCCACCGCGCGGCTCTCATTTGCGAGCGGGCCGGCGTGAAGCTCACCCGCATGCAGATCGGCTTCGAGCGCGTGGTTTCGCAGGAACGGCGGCAGGTCGACGACTCCTCGGGTTTCAAGAGGCGGCTCGACCTCGCAGCCGAACCCATCCTGAAACCGGATACCGCTGTTTGAACGTTCGATCCGAAAGAGGACCCGAGATGTTCGTACGTGCCCTCAACGCAGGGGCTTTGGCTGCCCTTCTCGTCGCAGGTCCCGCGCTCGCCCAGCTCCGCTCCGACGACGTGCCCCGCGAGCGGACGGTTTCCCTCGCCAAGGCCGTGCGTGAGGAAGCCGACGGGGCGCGCTACCGGTTGGGACCCGTGAGGCTCTTCCCGCGGATCAGCCTCTCCAACGCGGGCTACAACAACAACGTGCTCGGGGGCTCCGACACGCAAGAGGCCGTGGGCGATTGGACGGCCACGGTGGCCGCCGGGCTGGGGTACCTCGTGCCGTTCGGGAGCTTCGTGTTCGTGAGGGGCGAGGCGGTACCCGAGTACACCTGGTTCAAGGATCTCTCGGAGCGGCGCGCGTTCGGAGGCACGGTGTCGGCCTCGGTCATCGCGCTACCCAACGCGTTCCAATTGGACGTGGGCGGCGAGTACAGCCGGTCGACCATCTTCTACAGCGCCGAGGCCGTGAGGCCCGTGCTGGAGGAGAGACGCAACGGCCACGCCCTGCTCGACGTGCCGCTCACGTCGCGGCTCGCCGTGTTCGGGTCGGCGAAGACCGAGGAGACCCTCTATCCGGAAGCGCTCGACCTCTCGTTCCAGGTGAACGATCGCCGGGAGACCGTGTTCGCGGCCGGCCTCTCGTATCAGGTGTTCCAGGGGCTGCGTTTCGCGGGCTCCTTCGAGAAGACCCAGGCGCGTTTCGACAACCAGCCCACGCTCCGCGACAACGATGGAACCGCGTATCTCGGCTCGTTTTTCTACGACCGGCCCCGCTTCTTCGTGAACCTGGTGGCGGGCTACCGGAAATACGAGCCTCACGGCTCGACGTTCGAGCCCTACGGGGGCTCGACGGGCGGGCTGTACCTCTCGTACTTCATCACGCGCCGTTTGGAGATCCAGCTCAGCGGGCGCCGTGGAATCTCGAATTCACTCGGGTCCTCGGCCTACTTCGTCGAGACGATCGGCGGCGCGGCCCTCGATTACGCCGTTGGGCGTAAGCTGAAGCTGGGCGCCTTTGCCGAGGCCGGAACCAATCGATATCCTCTGCCCGTGGCGAGCGGCTCGGTCAAACGCAAGGACGATGTGACGCGGTACGGGGGGACGTTGGGGTTCGAGTTGTCGCGGCTCATGACGCTGCAGGGCCGTGTCACCCGCGATCAGCTCCGTTCGAACGTCCCCGGGGTCGATCGATCGGTCACGTACTTCAATATGGGGCTCGCCATCACGGCCACCCCCAAGAGCGGAAAAAACTAGATGCCGGTTTCCCAATTTCGCGCAGCCGCGCTCCTGCTTTTCTCGGCCGCGCTGGCTCTCCCGGTGGCCGCCCAGCAGAGCGACTATCGGATGGGCTCCAAGGACCTCCTCGAGATCAAGGTGCTCGAGATACCCGATCTCAACGTGGAGCGCCGCGTGTCCGACTCGGGCAACGTCGACCTGCCCCTTCTGGGTGCCTTTCCCGTGCAGGGCCTCACCGCCGAGGAAGTGAAGCTGCGGCTCGAAACCGTGCTTCGCGAGAAGTACGTGAACCGCGCGAACGTCTCCATCGTCATCCGCGAATACGCGAACAAGCCGGTCTCGATTCTGGGGGCGGTGCAGAAGCCCGGTTCCCTGAACATCTCGGGAAAGTGGGACCTGCTGCAGGCCATCTCGGCGGCGGGCGGTCTCACGCCGGGTGCCGGCAAGAAGATCTTCGTGCTGCGGCGCTCCGAGAACGGCCTTTCCGACCGCCTCGAGGTTTCGTCGGACGATCTCTTCCGGCGCTCCTCGCCCATCTGGAACGTGCCCATCTACCCCTCGGACATCGTGAACATCCCCACGAAATCGTCGGTCACGGTGTTCTGCCTCGGCGAGGTGAAAACCCCGGGCGCGCTCGATCTCGATAGCGACGACAGGCTCACGCTCCTCGCCGTGATCGCGAAGGCCGGCGGCCTCACAGACCGCGCGTCCAAGGGCGGCGTGCGGGTGAAGAGGAAGACCGTGGACGGCCGCGACCAGGAGCTGCGGTTCGACTACGGCCGCATCGTCTCGGGCAAGGACGAAGACCCCATCCTCAAGCCCGACGACGTCATCATCATCAAGGAGTCGTTCTTTTGAGCGGCCCGTTCCCGCGTGACGTCTCTCTCGAGGGGCTGTCCGGCGACGGTCCGGTGCCCGAGGAGAACCTCGTCGCCCAGTACTGGGGCGTCATTCGCAAGAGATGGCGGCTCATCGCTCTCGTGGTGGCCGTGTGCCTCGTGGGCGCCGCCGTGCAGTCGTTCCTCGCGACGCCCGTCTATCGGGCGACGGCCCTCCTCAACCTCGAGCGCGACAAGGGCAGCCCGCTGGATCTCGAGAGCGGCAAGATCTACTACTACGATCTCTACAACCCCGATTTCCTTCCCACGCAGACGCGTCTCATCAAGAGTCGAGAGATCGCGGAGCGGGTCGTCCAGCGGCTCGGCCTCGCGGGCAACACGAAGCAGGTGAGCGGCGCTCTCTCGGGCGACACGGGAGACAAAACGGCCACGCAAACGGGCAAGGCCAGTTCCGATGCGGTGCTCCGCGCGGCCCAGGCGATCCAGGGCGGAATCCAGGTGAACCCGGTGCGGGGAACCACGCTCGTGGAGCTGTCTTACGCCTCGTTTTCCCCGAAGGACGCGGCCGACGTCGCGAACGCGGTGGCTGAGGCGTATCTCGACTGGGTCATGGAATCGAAGTACCGCGCGGTGGGGCAGGCCTCGCGCTTTCTCACCGCGCAGATCGAGCAGCTCAAGGTCGAGGTGGACGAGAAGGAGCGGCAGCTCCAGAGCTATAGCCGGTCCAAAGACATCGTCTCGATGGACCCGCAAACCAACATCACGCTCCAGAAGCTCGAGACCCTGAACAAAGACTACGCCCAGGCCACGGCCGACCGCATCTCCAAGGAAGCCCAGTACTACGAGGTGCAGAACGCGAAGCCCGAGGCCATCGCCGACACGCTTTCGGCCGGCTTCGTCACGCAGCTCCGCAACGATCTCCTGAAGGTGGAGCGCGACTACGCCGAGAAGCTCAACACGTTCAAGCCCGAATGGCCGGCCATGCTGCAGATGAAGGCTCAGATCGAGAAGAGCCGGCAGCATCTCGCCTCGGTGATCCAGGAGACGGTCGCAAAGGCCCGCGAAACGGCGCGCGCCGAGTACACCACCGCGCAGCGCCGCGAGGAGAGCTTCAAGGAAACGCTTCGTGGCCAGAAGGCCGAGGCGATGACGCTGAACAGCAACGCCGTGGAGTACAACAACCTCCGCGTCGAGGTGCTCACGAAGCGCACGCTGCTCGATGCCCTTCTCAAGAGGCAGAGCGAAACCGAGGTCATGTCGCGGCTGTCGGGCTCGAGAGAGTCCAACGTCCGCATCGTGGATGCGGCTCTCCCGCCGAGCGCTCGTTTCTCGCCGTCTTACTGCACCAACGCCCGGAACGGCATCGTCCTGGGGATTTTCCTGGGCGTGGCCCTCGCTTTCCTGCTGGACTACCTCGACCGCAGCCTGAAGTCTCCCGAGCAGGTCGAACGGATCCTCCACCTGCCGGCGCTCGGAGTGATTCCAGCGGTGGGGACGGGCGGCGCCTCGTATGGCTACGGTCGATACGGAGGCCGGGCGAAGCGTGGTGCTGCGGAGAAGGGTGACGACGTCAAGCTCTCGGCGGAGCTCCTTCCTCACGAGCACCCGCGGTCGGCCGTCGCGGAGTCGTATCGGGCGTTTCGCACGGCACTGCTGCTTTCGCGTGCCGGCGGGGTGAAGTCGTTCGTCGTGACGTCCTCGTTCCCTGGAGAGGGCAAGACGACCACGGCCATGAACACGGCCGTGGTGCTCGGGCAGCTCGGCAAGCGCGTGCTCCTGATCGACGGCGACCTCCACAAGCCCCGCCTCCACGAGGTGTTCAAGGTGTCGAACCGGGCCGGGCTCGTTTCCGTGCTCGCCGAGAACCTCGATCCCACGCGGGCCATCCTCAACACGAACGTGCCCGGCGTTTCCATCCTGCCGGCCGGCCCCATCTCACCGAACCCGTCGGGGCTGCTGTCCTCGGACGCGATGGAGAAGCTCCTTCAGCTCGCGAAGCTGAACTTCGACTACATCGTGATCGACTCCCCTCCCGTGACAGCCGTGGCCGATGCGCTGATCCTGGGCTTCCATACCGACGGTGCCGTCCTCACGGTGAAGGGTGGCGTCACCGCGCGAGACCAGGTGGCGCGGACGCGCGAGAAGCTCCGGCGCAGCAACGTGAGGATCCTCGGCGTCCTCATCAACAACCTCACGGAACCCTCCGGAGGCGCGGGCGCCTACCGCTATACCCCGGCTGAATACGGCTACGGAGAGGAACCGATCGCGCCGGCGAAGGCCTGAGCGCCGCGCTGCCCTCCGTGATTCGTGATCGACCTTCACTTCCACTGCCTGCCCGGAATCGACGACGGGCCTGAGACCTGGGACGACGCGGTCGCGCTCTGCCGCGCCGCGGCCCGCGATGGCGTCACGAAGATCATCGCGACGCCGCACGTCCTGCGGGATCCCTGGATCAACGACGACCCGCTGGAACGGGATCGCCTCATCGCGAAGCTGAACGACCTTCTCGGCGGCTCGCCGGCGATTCTGCCCGGTTGCGAGTACTGGTTCAGCGGCGAAGCGGTCGAGCTCTTGGAAGAGGGAGCCCGCGGCCCTTTGACCACGCTCAACCGCTCGAAGTACCTCCTCATGGAGTTCTCGCCAGGTCTCGTGCCTCCCACGGCCGAGGGCGTCGTCCACGAGCTTTCGGTGATGGACGTGGTGCCGGTCATCGCGCACCCCGAGCGCAACCTCGTGTTCGCTCGCGATCTCGCGCGGCTCGCGGGGCTCGTGGAGCGGGGGGCCATCGTTCAGGTCACGGCCGGGAGCCTCCTGGGTGGCTTCGGGCGGCCCGCGCAGCTTGCGGCCGAAGAGATGATCCGCACGGGGCTCGCCCACGTCGTCGCATCGGATTCCCACGGCGTCGGCCGGCGCGCCCCGTGTATGGCCGCCGCCCGGGATCGCGTGAGGACCTTCTTTTCGCCTGAGGTGGAAGAGGGGCTCTTCGTCGCGAACCCGCAGTCCGTGTTCGCTTCCGAAGACCTGGCGTGGATCGCATGAGCGATTCGGGCTGGCTGTTTTCCGTACTCTCCTGTCCGAGGGACGGGCTGCATGTCGAGAAACGAGGAGATGCCGTCGCGTGTCCCTCCGGCCACGAGTACCCCGTGGTGCAGGGGGTTCCCGTCATGCTGCCCGATGGCGACCCCACGCTGTGGGTCGCCGAAGCTTCCCGTGTCGCCGCCAAACGACTGGATGCGGCTCCCGACGAGCGGTATCTGGAGACACTCGGACTGAACCAGGCCGAACGCGAGCGCATTCTCGACCTTCCGCCGGGGCCGATCGACCCCGTGGTCTCGATGATGATCGGAGCCACCGGTGGGTACCTTTACGGCGAGGAGAAGGGACGGCTGCTGTCGTACCCCATCCCCGAGATCCGCCTTCCCGAGGGCCGAGGGCGGAGGCTCCTCGACATCGGATGCAATTGGGGGAGGTGGAGCCTCGCCGCTGCCCGCGCTGGGTATCGGCCGGTTGGGCTCGACCCCTCTCTGGGTGCCGTCCTCACGGCCCGCAGAGTTGCGGCGCAGCTGGGCCTCGATTGTGATTTCGTATGCGCCGATGCCCCATACCTGCCGTTCGCGAAGGGCAGTTTCGACGTCGCGTTCTCCTACAGCGTTCTCCAGCACTTCTCCAAGGAAAACGTGAGCCTCACGCTGGATGCCCTCGCGCGGGTTCTCGCGGCAGGGGGGCGGGTGAAGATCCAGATGGGAAACGCATGGGGTGTGCGGAGCCTGTACCACCAGGCCCGGCGCGGGTTTCGCGAGCCGTCGGGCTTCGATGTGCGCTACTGGACTCCGGGCGGCCTGCTGGCCGAGTTCGAGAAGCGCATCGGCCCCTCGACTCTCGAGGTGGATGGGTTCCTCGGCCTCGGCATCCAGCCCGATGATGCGCGCGCCCTTTCCGCGAAGGCCCGAGTTGTGATCGGTGTGTCCGAGGTGTTGAGAAGAGCCTCCCAGGGATTTCCGCCCCTCGTCCGTCTCGCCGACAGCCTCTACGTCGAATCCCGGTCGCGCATTCCCGCGTGATGCGTTTCTCGCCGCCGCCCATCGCGGTCGACGAGCAAACGGAATTGCTCCTCGTCGACGCCTTCTGCGGGAGGGGACCGGCCGGGACGCTTGCCGGTATCGACCCTCGACTCCGCGTTCTCGACCTCCAATGCAGGCTGCGCGGACCGGACCATTCCGCTGGAAAGCGCGACACGGTCGCCAACCACCTGCGCCTCTCGGCCTTCGCAGAAGACGTCGCGGCCCTTGCGAGTCGCGCCGGTATCCCGGTGGTGCTCCTGAAGTTCGCGGCGCTCGCCTCACGCATCCCCGTCGGCACCCGCAACGCGTGCGACGTCGACGTGCTCGTTGCGGGGACGGAGCGCGAGCGCTTCGAGGTCACGCTCCGCGCCGCTGGCATCGCGCCTCGGAGCGACTACGACCGGGCGGGCGAGCAGCATTCGGTGCCGCACTTTCATCCCTCGGGGCTCATGCTCGCGATTCACGACAGGCTTCTCGGGGTGCGCCTGCCGGGCAGCGACCGCTCGGCGCGTTTCGAGGATCTGTCCCGCGCCGGGATCCTCGTGGCGTCGCCCTCGTGCCCGGGTGCCCTCGTTCCTTTGGACGAAGTCCTCGTGGCCCATCTCCTCGTGCACGCCATCGCGCAGCCCGGGCTGCTGCCCGCGGAGTACCCGATGCTCCGCGTCGTGGGAGACCTCGTCGACCTGGGATGCACCGACGCGACCACCTGGCCGGCCGAACGACGGCGCGCCGTGCACGCGCTCATCGCGCGGGACGTGAGCCTCGAGGAGGTCGAGGCCACGTTCCAGCTCGCCGCCCGGCCCTCGCAGGGCGACACCGCGATGCTCGGGGAGGCGACTTCGGAGGGCGTTCTCCTTCGCCACATGATCGCGGGCGCGCTGGACGCCGACTACCGCAACGGGCTCAAGCTCCGCGCGCTCCGGGAACCCCTCACCGATGGCTCGCCCACGTGGGCCTTCCTGAAGACCCTGCCCGGCGCACTCTTTCTCTCGCGGGGTGACGTCGACGCGATCTACGGTCCGCCGCGCGGTCCCGGTGGGTATCTCGCCCGGCGCGTCTTCCGCCCGTTCGACCTGATGCGGCGGGCCATCCTCTATGCCCTGCGGCGGCCTGCGCCGCCGAGCGCCTAGAATCCAGCCCGCATGTCGAAACGGCAGGTGGCGGGCGAGATCGTCGATTTCCTCCGCTACAACAAGAAGTACTGGCTGGCGCCCATCCTGATCGTGCTCGTCCTCGTGGGCGCGCTCCTCGTGGCGGCCAAGGGCTCCGCGCTGGCTCCGTTCATCTACACGCTGTTCTAGAAGCACGCCGCTTGACGAACCCAACGCCGAAAGACCCGCGAGCTCCGCGGCCCGCGCCGCGCGAGGAGCGCTCCTTCGGGCTCGTGGTGGGCGGGGCGTTCGCCCTCCTCGGTGGGCTCGCCGCCTGGCGCGGGAAGGCGTTCTGGCCGTATCCCGCGGCGCTGGGAGGCACGCTCGTCCTCCTGGGTCTCCTCGCGCCCGGGCTCCTCAGGGTGCCGCGCGCTCTCTGGATGCGCCTGGCCGAGGCGATGTCGTTCGTGATGACGCGCGTGATCCTCGCGCTCGTCTTCTTTCTCGCGGTGCTCCCCACGGGCCTCGTACGCCGCCGCCTCGGCAAGGGGAGCGTGCTCCGCCAGCGTCCGGCGAGCGGTTCGTTCTGGGGGCCGTACCCGGAACGCCAGCGCGACACGAAACACTACGAGCGGATGTTCTAGGCCATGACCGCGATCCTCGGACTCTCGGCCTACTACCACGACTCCGCGGCCTGCCTCGTGGTGGACGGCGAGATCGTCGCCGCCGCGCAGGAAGAGCGCTTCACGCGGAAGAAGCACGACCACGAGTTCCCCGCGCGCGCCGTGGCCTCCTGCCTTCGCGAGGCCGGGCCCACCCCCACCCC
>CAZXSG010000063.1:0-10415 GCA_964643185.1 uncultured Holophagales bacterium | reverse complement strand
GGGGCTCGGATTCGCTCTGGCGCTCGCACTGGTCCGGACGGCCGAGTACGGCAGCGGCGCGGGCGGCTCCGCGCCTTCGGCGCTACGCACCCGCTGGCCCGGGATCGCGCTCCTCGCCGCCGCGCCGCTGCCGGGGGCCTGGCTCGCGTTCCGGGCGTTCCAGTACCGTGCGCACCCCGAGGCCGGCATCCATGTCATCGAGGGTCTCGTGAGGCTCTCGGCCGGAAACCTGCGCTATTACGGGGTCGTCGCGATCGCCCTCTGTGGACTCCTCGCGCTGCCTCTCTACGTCGCGGGGTTCTGGCGGCTCGTCAAGAGTCGCGCCGAGCCGTGGTCCCAGGCCGTTCTCGGGCCGCTCCTCGCGCTGGGGCTCTTCTTCACGTTTCTGTACGACTGGAAGGACAAGCGCTTCCTCACCTATCTGTTCCCGTTTGCCGTCTGTGCCGCCACGGAGGGCATCGCGGCGCTCCTGGAATGGGGCCGGGAGAGCCGGGGCCGGACGTTCGCGACAGTGGCCTTCCTCGTGTTGTCGCTGCTGTGGAACCGCATTCCGTACCCTCGCGACACGAGCAGTCTGGTCGCGCTCTCGCCCTATGATTTCCTCGACGCGGCCATGGGTCTGCGCACCGCCACCTGGAGAACGCTGCCGGTACAGGACGACGGGTTTCTGTCGTTCCGGTCCGCGCCGGCGGGCTGCCGGTACGAAGGGGAGCGCCTCGCGGTGCCGTATGTGAAGCGGGCTCTGGACGAGCACCTCGCGCCCGGAGAGCCGGTCGCTCTGGACTTTGCGGCCGCGCGGCCCGAGCACTATTGGGCGGCGACGAACCGGCTGGCGATCGCGCTCGGAAGGCGCGTCGGCCTGCAGAACGGCAACCGGGCGCTCCTGCGCATCGAGCCCGACGGGTCTCTCCGCGCGTTCCTCGACGGACGTCCCCTCGCCGTTCCCGGGTCCTGAGGGCGCTCTACGCGGGCAGCAGACGAAGGGCGAATGCTTCTGCGGCCATGCGGGAATTGCGCCGCGAATCGGACAGCTCCGCACCCAGCTCCAGAGCCCGGGACGCCGCGTCGATCAGCCTTTCCCCCGGGACCGCCGCGCCCAGACGGGCGAGGTCGAGCTGCCGCTCCCGATGCACCACGTGGGCGGGCTCGACGGACGCGGCAGCGGCGTCCCTGAGGAGCAAGCCGAGGAGGTTGAGGTTCTGCGCGGTGGACGCCGCGCCCTCGTCGGCGAGGAGGCCGCCGAGAGACACCGCCCAGGAGGTCTTGCCCGTGAGGAGAAGGCCCGAGACGGCCGTGAGGAGCGCGTCGCGATACGCGCGGGCCGCGGGCAGATCCAGCTCCAGCGCGCCCTCGGTCTCCCACGGGAGGAACGCCGCGCGGGCCGCGGCCTCCTCCGAGGTCTTGCCGTGCGCCAGGAGGGCGCCCTCGGTTTCCTGGCGGGTCTGCCCGGGCAGCCTCGCGAGGACGACCCGCGAGAGGATCGTGGGGGGCAGGATCCGCGGGCGCGTGGCCGTGAGGATGAACCGCGCAGCGGCGGGCGGCTCCTCGAGAACCTTGAGGAGCGCGCTGAACGCCGCGCTCTCGGTGCGGTCCACGTCGAGCAGCAGGATCGCGCGACAGGGTGCCTCGTAGGGCATGCGCGTCGCGTCCGCGGCGAGCGCGCGGATGAGCGCGGCGGGAATCGTCGTCTCCTTGGACTCCGAGGCCTCCACGAACTCGGGGAGGTTCAGGCGCCTGCGACGTTCGGGCGCCGCGATGCAGACGTCCGGATGGCGTCCGGAAAGAACGCGCGCCACATCGGCATCGTCGGGGCCAGGGTGGCTCGCCCGGGACACGAGCCGGGCCGCGTGCTCGAGAGCGACCTCCGCGAGCTTCCGGCTCGACGGACCCGCGAGAAGGAGAACGGGCACGTCCCTCATCGACACAGAAATTCGTCCAGATCCTTGGAGAGAAGCGCGAACACGGCGTCCTCGGTCTTCCCGGCGGGAAGCACGCGGAACCGATCCGGCTCGGCCTTGGCGAAGCCTCGATAGGCCGAGCGGATCCTCGCGTGGAAGGCGCGCCCTTCCCGCTCGAAACGGTCCCGCTCGCCCCGCTTCGTGAGGCGCTCGAGGGCCACGTCGACCGGGCAGTCGAAGAGGTACGTGCGCGCCGGTTTCGGGACGCCGAATCCCGAATGCAGGAGATCCACCGTCTCGACGCCAAGTCCCCGGCCCGCGCCCTGGTACGCGCGCGAGGCGTCGGCGTAGCGGTCGCAGAGGACGTGCGTCCCTTTGGCGAGCGCCGGCTGGATGAGCTCCGAGAGATGCTGGCAGCGGTCGGCGACCATCAGAAGGAGCTCGGAGCGCGGATCCAGGCCGCCATCGCCGTGGAGCAGTACCTGCCGGAGCTCCGCTCCGATGGCCGTGCCTCCGGGCTCACGTGTGGCGACGTGGCTCACTCCGCGGGCCGAGAGCCAGGCGGAAAGGCGGCGCACCTGGGTCGTCTTGCCCGAGCCTTCGATACCCTCGAACGTCACGAAAAGGCCGTCCCGCCTCGCTCGCCGCCGCATAGGGCGCGGATTCTCGCAGCGTGGCACGCCGTTCGTATACTGCGTTCGCGCATGCCTCGTAGGGAATCGTCCGGCCATGGCGGATGAGCGGAAGCTCGTGGCCCGGCGAAGGGCTCTTTTCGCTGCAGGCTTTGCCGGGCTCCTGATCGCCCTGCTCTCGGTGGTGGACATGTTCCTGCCGAAGCCCTACGACGGCGTCGTGCCCGATCCCTACGCCACGGGCGGCATCCTCGTGCGCGACCTGGTGCCCGGAGGAGCCGCCGAGAAGGCCGGGATCCGGGCCGGCGACGTCATCCTGGGCATCGGGCACAAGATGCTCAACAAGCCCATCGAGGCGCCTCCGGAGCTGCGCCGGCACGGCATCGGCGAAAAGGTGTCGTACCTCGTGAGGAGGGCCGGGCAGACGCGCGAGCTGAACGTCGTCCTCTCCCACGTGAGGCTCGGCTCGGCCTCGTACTTCTACTACGCCCTCCTCGGCGGTCTCTTCTTCGGGCTCGGGATGTTCGTCCTCTCGCAGCGCCAGGACGACCCCGCGGCCCAGATCTTCTTCGTGCTGTGCACGCTCTTCATGCTCTTCTTCGTGTGCCGTCTGCGGCCGTCGAGCTACTACTGGATCGACTACTTCGTCCAGGTTGCGGGCACGCTCGCGCTCTTCCTCCTGCCGGCCGTCTTTCTGCATTTCTTCCTGTACTTCCCGCAGCGAAAGGTCTTCCGTTTCGGTGAGAGCCTGCCCGGCGAGCCGCCCGCGGCCCGGCCGCTCCGGATCCTCCAGCGCTTCCTGAACGGCTCGCCGCTCTTCTTCGCGCTCCTCTACACGCTCCCTCCCGTGCTCTACGTGCTCCAGATGGCGGTCATCCGCGCGAGCGGCAAGCCGGAACGCCTCATCTACGGCGCGCCCATCGGGAGCTGGGTGCTCCTTGCCGACTACCTGATCCTGGGGCTTCTTGCGCTCGCGCATTCCTGGTGGACCAACCAGGACCCCGCGACGCGCCGCCCGATCCTCGTGCTCCTCGTGGGCACTGTCGCCGGCATCGTGCCGTTCGTGCTCTTCGCCGTGTACTTCCCGTCGCTCTTCCGCAACGAGAGATACCTCGCGTGGGGCGTCGTTCCCATGGCGATCATCCCCATCACGTTCGCGTACGCGATCGTGAAGTTCCGGCTCTTCGACGTGCGGGTCATCGTGCGCAAGTCGATCGTGTACGCGACGCTCACGGCCGTCGTCACCAGCGCGTACGCGCTCGCGATCGTGGCGGCCAACGCCATCGCGTCGGCCTACGCGTCGTCCTCGGCGCTCTTCCAGTCGCCCTACTTCGGGCTCGCGTTCGGCATCGTCGTCGTGCTGTTCGTGGATCCGCTGAGACGGCGCATGCAGAACGTCGTGGACCGGCTCTTCTTCCGCGACCGGGCCGACTTCCAGCAGGCGCTCCTCGAGATGAGCCGCACCGTGATGGGGCAGCTCGAGAAGGACAAGCTCCACGAGCTCCTCACGGTGAGGGCCGAGGAACTCATGCGGCTCGACAAGCTCCTCCTCCTGACGCCCCGTCCCGAGGACGGCCAGCTCTCGAGCGGGTCCCGTTCGGGTGAAGCGCTCGTCTTGCCCGGAGGCCTCCTCGCGCGGATGCTCCTCGAGAGGGACGCGCCCATACGGCTCGCAGAAATCGACCCGTGGAGCCTCGACGAGGGCTCCCGAAGGTTCCGCGAGGCCGCTCAGCGAAGGGGCGTGAAGGCTCTCGTGCCTCTCGCGACGCGGGGACGCCTTTTCGGCGTGCTCGCGGCGACGCGCAAGAAGTCCGAGGAGGAGCTGGACCGCGAGGATCTCGATCACCTCATGACGCTCGCGAACCAGGGAGCGCTGGGGCTCGAGGCCGCCTCGCTGCACGAGGAGCTCAAGCGGCGTGCCGAGATGGAGCGCGACCTCGAGATCGCGCGCGACATCCAGATGAGCCTCTTCCCGCGCGAGCTGCCCGTCGTCGCGGGGTTCTCGTTCTTCGGCAGCAGCCGTCCGGCCCGCGTGGTGGGTGGCGATTTCTACGACTTCCTGGAAATCGAGCCGAGTCCAGCTTCTGGCACGGGGCCCCGCCTCGGGATCGTCCTTGGAGACGTCTCCGGAAAGTCGGTGGCCGCGTCGCTCCTCATGGTCGCGGCGAAGGAGATCGTCCACGCGCTCGCGATGGCGGATCCAGACCCTGCCGTGATCTTCCGGGATGCCAACAAGCGCATCTACGACATCAAGCGGCGTATGTTCGTATCGTTGGCCTATTTCCTGCTGGATCCGGTGGAGATGTCGCTGCGTTATTCGATCGGAGGTCAGCCCACGCCGCTCCTCGTGCGCAAAGGCGCGCGCGAAGCGGTGGAAATTCCGACGCCGGTGACGCGACTGCCGCTGGGAGCGTTCCGGGAAGTCGTTTACGAATCCTCGACACTGTATCTGTCGGAAGGTGACACGCTGCTTTTTTACACAGACGGACTGAACGAAGCCATGTCCTTGGATCAGACACCCTACGGCGACGAGAGGCTGAAAGCCTCGCTGGTACGGCATGCCTCGAGGCCGCTGGACGAGCTCTCGGAGGAGATCTCCGAAGACATCCGACAGTTCACCTACGGAGCGGAGCAATATGACGACATGACGTTCGTCCTGCTCCGGGTTTCGAGAAACCTAGGACCCCGTTCGCTCGTATCCTGACGAAGGAGAGGTCCCACCTTGACCAAGAAGTCGACTTTCGCCGCTGCCGTTGCCGCGCTCCTCCTCGCGGCCGGGGGCGCGACCGCTGCGGCGCTTCTCCTCAACCGGCGGGACGTCACCACCTCCTCGCCCGAGGCATACCGGCTCTACCGGCTGGGCCGGGAGAACGAGCTCAAGCTCTACAACCGGGAGGCCCTCGCCTCCTACGCCGAGGCGCTTTCTCACGACGGGCGCTTCGTGATGGCGACCCTCCGCCTCGCGATGCTCATCTATCCCAGGGACCCGGCCCGCGCCAAGGACCTCATCCGCTCGGCCGAAAGGTATCGCGACGGTCTCACCCGGAGGGAGCAGCGCATCCTGGATCTCCACATCGCCGACTTCGGCGGCGACTCTGCCAAGTACGCCGCTCTCGTCGACCAGTACCTCGAGGAGTTCCCCGACGACACCGAGGGGTACATGCGCAAGGCCCGGCAGCTCGTGGGCGAAGGCCGGATGCCCGAGGCCATCGCCGTCTACGAGCGCATCCTCTCGATCGACCCGAACGACGCGTTCGCCTACAACACGCTGGGCTACTACTTCCTCCAGCAGGGCGACTTCGCGAAGGCCGAGGATTACCTCCGCCGTTACCGCTTCCTCGCCCCCGACCAGGCGAACCCCTACGACTCCCTCGGCGAGCTCTTCACCACCACCGGCCGCTACGACGAGGCCGAGGAGAGCTTCAAGAAGGCCCTCGAGATCAAGCCCGACTTCCACCACTCGATCGGGATGCTGGGCACCGTGGCGCTGGGCCGCGGAGAGTACGAAAAGGCGGCCACCCGGTTCGAGCAGGCCGCTCTCGTGGCGGAGAAGCCGGGAGAGAAAGGTGAGCTCTTCATCGCCGCCGCGTATTCGCTGGCGTTCGTGGGTCGCCGTGAGGATGCCCTGTCCAAGCTCCTGACCATCGAATCGTCGATTCCCTCCCTCGCCGAGAGCGAGCGGCCCTACGTGACCGCCCGCCTTCATCAGGTGCGGGGGATCACCCTGTCGATCCTCGGAGACGGCGATGCCGCGCTGGCGGAGGTGGACGAGGCGGCGCGGCTCGTCGGGCAGCTGCCCGCCCAGAAGAAAGAAGGCTGGGCGAAGAACCTCGTGAGGATCCGCTCCCTCGTCCTGGCGCGGCAGGGCCGGGCCGCCGAGGCGGTCGAGGGGCTCTCGCGCGACATGCCGGGCGACCTCAAGGCCGACGGGCTCGGCTATTTCCCGGGCGTCTGGATGTCGCGCATCGCTCTGGCCGAAAGCTACGTCGCGCTCGGAAAGAACGAAGAGGCCGCCAGGGTCCTCCTGCCCATCTTCGAGAAGAACGCGCGCTTCGAGCCTGCCGTCGCGATGGCCCGCAAGCTCGGGCTGAAGATCGAAACCCCCGTGCCAGCGCTGCCCGCCATTCCTGCCGAGAAGGAGGCTGCGAAAAAGCTTTGAACGAGCTCCGCACCGTCTCCGCTCCGCCCGTTCCCGAAGCCTTCGTTCTGCGCAAGAAGGTCCTGCGTCTCGAGACGCTGTACGACATCAGCCGGGCGCTGGCCGTGCTGCGCGACGAGGACTCCTTCGTCGAGGAGGTCGCGGCCCGGAGCGTCGCGCTGCTCGACGCGGCGCGCGGCTTCGCGGTGACGTTCGAAGGAAGCGGCAGCCCCGGAGCGATCTCGGCGGTGGGATTCAACATGAAGCCCGACGCGATCGCGCTCGCCTCCGATTCCTTCGTCCTGGATCTCTGCCGCATCGTCGCGCCGCTCCAGCGGGAGAACGAGATGGTCCTCGGCCGGCGTGTCCGGAGTGCGGTGGGCGTGCCCTTCGTGACTCGGGGCCATGTGGTGGGAGCGCTCGTGCTCATGGACCGCGAGGCCCGGAGCGGCGAGCCCAGCACGTTCGACGAGGAGGACGGCCGCTTCCTCGCATCCCTCGCGGCGCTCGCGGCCCCGGCCCTCGAGGCCCTCCGGCAGCTCCGCGCGCTTTCGTTCGATATCGATCGTCTTCGCGAGGAGAACCGAGCGCTCAAGGGCACGCTCGGGGTGGACGAGGTGCTCGTGGGCGATTCGCTGCCCATGCGCCGCGTCAAGGACCTCATCGCCCGCGCCGCCTCATCCCGGGCCAACGTTCTGATCCGCGGCGAGAGCGGTACCGGCAAGGAGCTCGCGGCCAAGTTGCTGCATTCCGGCTCGCCCCGGCGGGACGCCCCCTTCCTCGCGCTCAACTGCGCGGCTGTGCCCGAGCCTCTCCTCGAGAGCGAGCTCTTCGGCATCGAGAAGGGCGTCGCCACGGGCGTCGAGGCGCGCATGGGAAAGCTCGAGCTCGCGAACGGCGGAACCGTGTTCCTCGACGAGATCGCCGACGCGCCGCTCGCGATCCAGGCCAAGCTGCTCCGCGTGCTCCAGGAGCGCGAGATCGAGCGGCTCGGCGGCCGGCAGCGCATCCCCGTCGACGTGAGGGTGCTCTCGGCCACGCACGCGGACCTCTCGGGCGAGATCCAGCGCAAGCGCTTCCGTGAAGATCTCTATTACCGGCTCCGCGTGGTGGAGATCATCATGCCCGCCCTCCGGGACCGCCGGGAGGACATCCCGCGCCTCGCCGGGCATTTCCTCACGCGGATCGCCCAGCGGGATGGCCGCAGACCTCTCTCACTCTCGCGCGACGCCGTCGCCGGGCTGCTCGGCTACCCGTTCCCCGGCAACGTTCGCGAGCTCGAGAACCTGCTCGAGGGGGCGGCCGCGCTCGTTTCCGGCGACGTGATCGAGTCGGCCGACCTCCAGTTCGGGGTGGGCACCGCCAGACCGCAAAGCGCCGCGGCTGCCGCCGCGCATCAGCTCGACCTCGCCGCGGTGGAACGCGACCACATCCAGCGCGTTCTGGATTCCGTCGACGGGAACAAGAGCCATGCGGCCCGGCTGCTCGGGATCAACCGTCGAACCCTCTACCGCAAGAACGTGTCTTAGTGGCACACTGCGACATTGAGTCGCAGGCGCCGCTAACTTGCTGTATTTGAAGGGTTTAGCTCGGTGATTCGGCTGGGACATCCTGACGATGTGACAATCAGCCGCACATGGGGCGATTTTGAGAGTCCGGTCAGAATGACAATAAATCATTTGTTTTCAATAGCTTAGCCCCTCCGCGCCGGTTCGCGTTCAACATGGCCCCTACCTTGCAACGCCGGGATCAACAAGGAGGAGCCTGATGACCCCGAACCATGCCGCGGTGCGCACCCCTGGGATCGACGCCTCGACGAGCTCGCTCTCGCCTTCGGCGACGCCCGGAGTTCTGGTGTCCCGTGAGCTGGCGGTTTACCTGTTGCTCGGTGCACAGGCTCTTGTTTTCACGGCCGCGCTCGCGTCGGGTAAGATTCCGGACGTTGTCGCGCTCGCTTTTCGCGCCCTTCTCACCCTCTGACCGGGGGGCTAGCGGCTGATGTCGTTCGACAGGCGCGAAGTTCACCTCGAGATTCCGGTGGCGCCGGAGATGGAGATTGCCGCCACGGCTCTCGTCTCGGCCCTCGGCGAGTGGATGCAGATGGAGCGGGACAAGATCGAAGAGGTCAAGTTCGCTCTCGTGGAGGCGTGCATCAACGCCTTCGAGCACAGCGGGACCCCCGACCGCAAGGTGGCCATCGATTTCCTGCTGGATCCCAGCGGGGAGATCGACGGGCGCCCCGCGCTTCAGGTGGGGGTGTCCGACGGGGGCCACGGCTTCAACCCGGCCAACGTGCCGCAGCCCGAAATGATGACCAAGCTCAAGGCCCCGAGGAAACGGGGATGGGGCATCAAGATCATCGAGAGCCTGATGGACGACGTCCGCATCGAATCGAGCCCGCAGGGCACGCGCATCATCATGCGCAAGTACCGGTAGGATCCACCGAGAGAGCGCGAGAAGGACTTCGATGAGCGAGACCCTCAAGGTGAACGTGGAACGTCCGGGCGGCAACGTGGCCGTCCTCAAGACTGACGGGTACATCAACAACTCCGGAGGCGAGCTGATCGCGAAGGAGGCCTACACCCTGCTCGGCGAAGGCACGAACAGGCTGCTCCTGGACCTCGAGAAAACGAAGATCGTGAACTCGATCGGCATCTCGATCCTCATCGAGATTCTCGAGAAGGTCCTCGATCAGGGCGGGCGCCTCGCGTTCTGCCACCTCACCCCGACGATCGACAAAACGTTCAAGATCATGGGCCTTGCGCAATATGCTCGCATCTACGAGTCCCCTGCCCCCGCCCTCAGCTGGCTCCGCGGCGAATCTGAGTAGCGCCGATCCGCTCGGCGCGCACGGACGCCTCGCGGCCATCGATCCCGGGGACGGCGAGGACACGCTCCTCTCCTCGATCCTCGGTGCGCTCCTCCTCGGTTCAGGCTCTCCGTGCGGGCTTCTCGCGCGGCCCGGCGGCCTCCACGAGATCGTGGCGGCCGGGTTGCCGCTCGACGGACCTCTTGCCGGCCACCTGCGCGAGGCGCTCGTTTCGGGACGCGCCGCACCGGAGGCTCTCGCCCCCGTTCTCGCCGAGGCCTTCGCCGGGATTCCGGGACCCTCGCCAGACGGCGGTGCCGACCCGCGAACCATTCCTCTCTCCGTCGACGACGAGACGCTCGCGTACCTCCTCGTGCCGAACCCTCCCGCGGACCCCGCCGGGTTCGCTTCGGTGGTGGCCCACGCGGCCTCTCTCCTTTCGCGGCACCAGATGGCCCTTCTCGTCCAGCGGGCGGACTTCGAGCTGAAGTCCCGCGTCTGGGAGCTCGAGAGCCTCTACCAGGTGGGCCTCTCCATCGCCGGCACGCTCGACTGGGAATCCCTGGCCGACGACATCCTCATGAACAGCGTGTCGCTTCTCAACGCGGCCAAGGGCGCGCTCCTCGTGAAGGACATCGCCGGAGAAGGTCAGATCCTCCTCAAGGACTTCGGCGGACACCTCCTGCCGGCCGCGACCGACATCGATCTCCCCGGGGACCTGTACGTCTCCAACAGCCGCGACGACCGCCTCGAGTCGCTGCGGGGCGCGAACGCCGAAAAGCTCCTGGCCGTGCCGATCTCCTCCGACGGCCAGCGCCTGGGCATCCTCATTGTGGCCGACAAGGAGAACCGGGCCGGCGGGGTGGACGACTTCCACCCCGAGACCGACGGTCGAATCCTCTTGCTGTACGGGAACCAGGCGGCCATCGCGCTCGAGA
>CAZXSG010000062.1:1998-10432 GCA_964643185.1 uncultured Holophagales bacterium | reverse complement strand
GGAGGCGGGGGGGGGCCGCCGGGCAGCGTGCCGCCGTTCACGAAGGTCACGCTGGCGGGAGATCAGCTCCGGTTCGAGGCCCGCACGATGACCACAACGGCCTCGACGGCATAGCACGCCGCTCAGCGGCCCTCGGCCCCCTGCGGCGTGGGAACCGTGAACCACACCCGCGTTCCCGCTCCGCCGCTGCCCCCATCGATGCCGATCGCACCGCCCATCGCCTCGACGAGGAGTCGCGTGATGGGAAGGCCGAGGCCGGTTCCTCCGAAGCGGCGCGTGGTGCCCGCGTCCGCCTGGATGAATTTCTCGAAGACCTCGGCGCGCTTGTCGGGCGGAATGCCGATGCCTGTGTCCTCGACCTCGAAGAGGAGCTTGCGCCGGCCGTCGCTCGTCCTCACGCGGACCGTCACGCTGCCCTCGCTCGTGAACTTGATGGCGTTGTTCGCGAGGTTGACGAGCACCTGGCGAAGCCGCACCCGATCGGCGCGAACGTGAGGGAGCCCTTCGGTGACCAGCACGTCGAGCCGGAGCCCCTTCTGTGAGGCCAGCGATTCGACGATCTTCCGAACGTCCTCCACGACCTCGTGGGCGTCGAGCGTTTCGGGCTGGAGCTCGACCTTGCCCGCCTCGAGCTTCGCGAGATCGAGCACGTCGTTGATGAGCGTGAGGAGGTGCCTCGAGGAGTGCAGGACCTGATCGAGGAACACGTGCGTCTCCTCGACCGTGTCCGCGTGTCCGTCCCTCACGAGCTGGGTGAGCCCGATGATGGAGTTGAGCGGCGTCCTGAGCTCGTGGGAGACGTTCGTCAGGAATTCGTCCTTGCTGCGCGACGCGGTGGCCAGCTCCTCGGCTCTCTTCTTGAGCTCCTGGTTGAGCCGGTGCAGTTCGGCGGTACGGGCCTCGACGCGCTCCTCGAGGGATTTTTTCGAACGCTCGAGCTCGGCGTGCGAGGAGCGGAGACTCTCGAGCGACGTGACGAGCGCGGTTCCGAGCGCACCGATCTCGTCCTGCCTCTGAATCCTCGGGGGCGTGGCCGAGAGATCGCCTCCGCCGACCCTTCGCGCGTACTCGAGGAGCCCGGTGAGATCACGCCGCGTACGGCGGAGCGACAGCAGGAGGACGAGCGCCGTTGCGACGACGCCGGCGAGCGCTGTGGCGACGAGGAGTGCCATCGGGAGGCGAACACCGCGTCCCCCTTCGGAGCGGGGCAGGGCGACGGCCACGAGGAACGGCGGTAGCGGAGGCGAGAGGCGGCCTCCCCGGAGGAGATGCGATGCGGAGGTTGCCGAGAAGGACTCTCCCGCGCTCGATGCAAGAGGCGAGAAGATCGGGTCCTCGTTGAGCGGGAGGGACCGTCCGGGGAGGGGCACCGGGCGCCCTGAGGGATCGAAGGCAGCGCGAAGGACGCCGTCCGCGGGCACCGGCACGAGCACGGCCGTGAGGTCGTCGAGATCGAACAGGACCTGCAGCACGCCCGCGCCCTCGGGCAGCGAAACGGCAACGGAGAAGAGCTCCGGGGGAACCTTGTAGCCTGGACCCGGCAGGGTGATCTCGATGCCGTTCCGTTGCGCTCCCTTCCACCAGCTCTCGACGGCGGCGACGGCCGCTCCGGCCGGCTCCGTGCCGGCCACGAGGATCCCGTTCGCCTCGGAGAGAAAAGCGGCCCGCGCCGAGGGACCGAACGAAACGGCGTGCGCCAGGACGCGGGACGCTTCGCCTTCCGGATCGATCAGGGGAGTCGGGGCGAGCGTCTGGGCGAGCACGGCCCGCCCGCCAGCGGTGAAGGGGAGCCGTGCGCGGGAGACCGCGCTCTTCTTCGCGTTGCGCTGAATTGCCGGGTCGGTGGCGAGGGCCCGCACGAACGCGATGCGCTCGGAGAGCGTGCGGCCGATGGAGCGCCGCGCGGCGAAGGCCGCGTCCCTGGCCCTGGTTTCGGCGCTGGACGAGGCCGCGCGACCGAGGAACAACCACGCGACGAGCGCGCTCGCGAGCAGGCTGAGGGCGACCGTGCCGAGGAGCGCCGGGGCGAGGGCACCCGCGAACTCTCTCGTGGGCACGGGCAAGAGCCGCAACGCCGAGACCCTTCGGATCCCGCTCGCGCCGCTCGAGGATGTCTTCTTGTTGTCGGACACTCGGGAGTCGAGTTTAGGACAGCCTTTCGGCGAGGCGCCGAACGCGCCCCGGCGGTGCTTCTCGGAGGAGCCGCCCGACGGTTCGCGTGAGTCCCGGCACCACCCGCCGGGGAGCGAGCTCGGCGAGGGGCTCGAGCACGAAGCGGCGCTCCGCGAGACGGGGATGCGGCAGGACGAGCTGCGGAGTCTCGATGAGGAGGCGGCCGTAGAGGAGGAGGTCGAGATCCAGCGTCCGGGCTGACCAGCGCGGTCCCTCGACACGCTCCGCGAGACGCTCCAGCTGCTTCAGGGCGAACAGGAGGTCGAGCGGCGAACGCCTCGTCCGAAGAGTCACCACGGCGTTCAGATAGTCGGGTTGCGGTGGGCCGACCGCCGCTGTCTCGAAGACTGACGAGATGCCCGTGACGGCGCCCAGACTCCCGAGATCGACCACGCACCGCCGAAGCGTCGCGAGGCGGTCGCCCAGGTTCGCGCCCAGCCCGATGGCGACGAAGTGCAGGGCTTTTGGACGATCACTCGCGCCGGGCTCTCTCTCCGGTGGGGGGCCTGGGGGGATCGAGAACCCCCCAGGATCACTAGTAGTCGTCTTCCGACGCGTCGGTGGCCTCGAGGCCCGGCGAATCGAGAGGGAGCTCCTCGTCATCGGAGATCGCCTTCACCGGGAGGTCTTCCGGCTCCACGCCGATGTCGTCCTCGTCGCGGTTGCGATCGAAGAGATCGGGATCGCCGAACTCGTCCCTCTTGGCACGACGCGCCGCCTGCAGCATCACCGGCGAATTCGCCGTCGGTGGAGCCTCTTTCTGATCCGCACCGCACTTCGGGCACAGCACCGGAGTCTTCCTGAGGTCGTAGAACTTCGTGCCGCAGCGAAAGCACTCGTGTTTCAGTCCAAGTTCGGGCATTCAGCTCCTCAAAAGCCGGCGGAACATAGCATCGGGTTTCGAGAGGGTCAACGTCGAACACAGCACCGGGACCGGTGCAAACGGCGCCCCCGGGACGCTGTTCCGCAGGGCTTCGCGGGACCTACACTCCGCGGCCCATGCTGAGCTTCACCGTTCTGGGCGAGGAAGGCGCTTCGCGGCGAGGGCGCCTCGTTCTCGATCACGGAGCCGTCGAGACACCGGCATTCATGCCCGTCGGCACCGCCGGCACGGTGAAAGCGGTGCGCTTCAGCGACGTGTCCGCGGCGGGAGCCCAGATCGTTCTCGCGAACACGTATCACCTCATGCTGCGGCCGGGGGGCGACCTGATCCGCAAGCTGGGCGGTCTCCACGCGTTCACGTCGTGGCGCCATCCGATTCTCACGGACTCGGGCGGGTACCAGGTGATGTCCCTTGCGGGCAACCGCAAGCTCAGCGAGGACGGCGTCGTCTTCCGCAGCCACATCGACGGCACGCCGCACCTCCTCACACCGGAACGCGCCGTCGCCCTCCAGCTCGGCGACTTCGGCGTCGACATCGCGATGGTGCTCGACGAATGCACCGGGTATCCCGCGACGGAGAAGGAGGCGCGCACGTCGATGGAGCTCACCCATCGGTGGGCGCGCCGCGCTCTCGACGAAAGGGCCCGCAACGATCGCGGAGTCGCCGAACGGGGAGCGCTCTTCGGGATCGTGCAGGGAGGCATGTTCGAGGCTCTCCGTGCCGAGAGCGCCGGCGTGCTCGGTGCGCTCCCGTTCGACGGCACCGCGTGCGGCGGCCTCTCGGTGGGGGAGCCCAAGCCCCTCATGCGCGCCATGGTCGAGCTCTCGGGGCCTCTCCTTCCTCGCGACAAGCCGAGGTATCTCATGGGCGTCGGCCGCATGGACGATCTCGTGCACGCCGTCCTGCACGGCTTCGACCTGTTCGACTGCGTGCTGCCCACGCGCGCGGCGCGGCACGGAACCCTCTTCACGAAGGACGGCCCGCTCGTGATCAAGCAGGCGCGTTACCGCGAGGACGCGGCCCCGCCAGAGGCCGACTGTCCGTGCCCCACGTGCCGTACGCACTCGCGGGCCTACCTGAGGCATCTCTTCACGCTCGGAGAGCCCACCGCGGCGACGCTCCTCACCGTTCACAACCTGTTCGCCGTTCTTGACTTGATGCACCGAATCCGTGAGGCTCTGGAAGAGGGCCGTTTCGCGGCGTTTGCCAAAGCGACGCTCGCGCGCCTCTCGCCGGAATCCCCATCTCGCGAATAAAGGAAGACTCGACCCATGATTCCTTGGCTTCTCCAGGCGCCTCCGGCGCCCTCGACCATCCAGACGCTCCTCGGCTTCGTGCCCATGCTGCTCGTGGTGGGTATCTTCTGGTTCATCGTCATCGCGCCGATGCGCAAGCAGCAGAAGCAGACGCAGGAGATGCTCAAGAGCCTCAAGAAGGGCGACAAGGTCCTCACGTCGGGTGGCATCTACGGCACGGTCGCCCAGATCGAGGAAAGCAACCCGATCGTGTGGGTCAAGATCGCCGACACCCTCAAGGTGAAGATGACGCGATCCTCGATCACCGCGATCGTGGCCGACGGCGGCGAGGACAAGAAAGAGAGCTAGGGCTCCAAAGGGGGGCCCCGCTCTCGTCGCATACTCGGCATCTTCATGAACGAACCGCGCGAGGTCGTGTTCCTGCAGACCTCCGACTGGCACGTCGGATCCGCGCTCCGCAAGGGCCCGTTCGTGCCGCCCTCACCGTTCGCCGAGGAACGCCGGGGGGAGATGGACGGAGCACCCGAGCGGGCCGTTGCCGCCGCCGTTGCCGCAGGTGCCGACGCGCTCCTCGTGCCCGGGGATCTCTGGGATGCCGAGAGTCTCGGCGCGGACGTCCTCCACCGTCTCCTCGAGGCGCTCGCGTCGTTCGAGGGTCCCGTGTTCATCGCGCCGGGGAATCACGATTTCGCCGGCCCCGGTGGCTTCTACGACCCTCATGTCCTGCGGGTTCTCGGGATGCGCGCGTGGCCCGAGAACGTTCACGTCTTCCGAGATCCGGATTTCCGCACCGTGCGGTTCCCCGGCCGCGACGACGTCGCGATCACGGGCCGCGCGTTCCTGTCACCGGCCGTCGTCGAGGAACGGCCTTACGCGTCCCTGCCGCGTCCGGTCGAAGGACGTTTGAACGTCCTCATGGTGCATGGCTCGTACGAGTCCTATGGCGGGAGCGACCGGCCTTCGGGGAAGAAACGTACGGCGCCGTTCTCGAGGGCGGAGCTCCTCGCCTCGGGCTACGACTGGACGGCGCTCGGCCACCACCACCATCTCTCGGTGATCGAGGACGACGCGGGAGTTCCACGCGCGGCGTACTCGGGTTCGCCCACGGGAAGGGGCGCCGACGAATGTGGTCCTCGATATTTCCTGAGGATCGCTCTCGGGCCCGGGGCTTCTCCCGACGTACGGCTCGTGCCGGCCGATCACCGCGTGCTCCACGAGCTCACGCTCGACGTCACCGGTCTCGAAGGCCAAGGGCTGGCGAGCGCGCTCCTCACGCTTCTGGACGGCGCCGGCGTCACCGCGAACGACTTCGTGAACGTCACGTTCACGGGGAGGGCACCGCATGGTGCGCGCCCTCTCATGGCACTCACGTCCATCGGGTCACGCGTCGCCCACGTCTCGGGACGCGATCGGTCGCGCCCACCTTTGCCTCCGGAGTCGTCGCTCCGTACGGCCGAGGAGCGGTTCGTGACCGACCTTCTCGCCCGCCTCGCGAACGCCGAGGACGAGCGGGCCCGAAGGGTCCTCGAGCTCGCGCTCGCCCTCGGACGGGACGCCCTCTCGGGCCGCGAGCTCCTGCCGCCCGAGCCGGAGGCGCTCTGAGAATCGAACGCATCCGGATCGAGGGCTTCGGCTCGCTCTCGGGTGTCGATCTCGTGTGGCCCGAGGGAAAGATGCTCCTCGTCGTGGATCCGAACGAGACCGGCAAGACGACGCTTTGCGAAGCCATCTCGGCGGCTCTGTTCGGATTGCCCAGGGGAAAGATCGCTGGACAGAAGGCCCGCGACCTCAGGCGGCCCCGGAGCGGAGCGCCCTTTGCGGTGGGCCTCGACGTGAGGTTCTCGGGAAAGCGCTGGACCGTCGACCGGGATCTGGAAGGAGGAACTCTCCGGGTCGTGGACCGCGAGTCCGGTAACGACGTGACCCGGGATTTTCTGCGTCCCTCGGGGCGCGACGTCGTCGGTGAAAGGGCATCCGGCCTCACGGAGCCTCTGTTCCGCACGACGGCGTACGTCGCGCAGAACGTGCTGGACCGCGACGAGCTGGACTCGACTCTCACGGTCGAGCTGGCTCGCATCGCCGACTCGGGAGGCGGCGAAGCCTCGGTCGTGCGCGCGCTCCGGGCGCTGCAGGAGGTTCGCGCGAAGATGCCCAACGCATCCACGGGCGTGAGCGTTTCGGTCGAAACGGAGATCCTCCGGCTGGGCCGCAAGGCCGACGATGCACGGAACGAATGCGAACGGCTCGAAGCGGCGAGAGGCGAGGCCTCCGTCGCGGCCGCGCGCCTGGCACGCCTGACGGGGGAGGTCGAGGCCGAAACCCGAAGGGCCCGGCTCGCCGAGCTCGCCGTGGTGGAGCGCGAGCGTCGCGAGCTCTCGGACCGGCTCACGCGAACACGGCTCGACGCCGCGACCCGCCGGGCCCTCGAGGCCGAGGCCGAAGCGCTCCGTGCCGAGGCGGAGCGGTATTCGGCCGCGGCCGTGCAGCGGGCCGACGATCTCGTACGCCGGCGGGGCGAGCTACCCCAGGCGCTCTCTGCCCGTCGAACGGCCCTCGCCAGCGAGCGGGGCCTGGCCGAGCGAGAGGGCCGGGACCGGCTGGCCCGCTTTGGAGGGCTCGGCCCGCTCGGGGAAGAGGAGCGCGGCCGCCTCTCGGCGCTCCTCCTCTCGGTGGTGGAGTCGGGGGGAGAGGCCGCACGGGCCGAGGAAGCGCTCGAGAGCCAGCGCGAGGAACTGCGCCGCGAAGGACTCGCGGACGACCTGGATCGCCTCGACGGCATCGTGGGGCCCGATCGAGATTTCGTCTGGGGTGCCGAGGAGGAGCGCGCCTCCCTCGAGCTTCGGGGCGTGCAGTGCGACCGCCATGCGGCCGAAGCCCAGGCGGGAGCCGCGATCCAAGTGGGTGAGCGGCGGGAGCGTGTACGGCTCGCCATGCGGTTTCTGGCGGTCGCCGGATTCCTCCTGCCTCTGGGGCTCCTGCTCGTGGCGTCCTCATACCGGCCGGTGGGACTCGGGCTCTCGGTTTTCGCGGCGAGCCTCGGGCTTCTCGGCGGCGGGTTCTTCCTCAAGGCCCGGGGGCACGGCCGGGACGACGAGGAGAAGCGCCGCGCCGAAGAGGCGGCCGCACGCTCCGAGGCGCAGCAGCTCCGCAAGAGGCTCTCGGATCTCAGGCTGCGCCTGGATGCCTTGTCGCGACGGGCGGGCTTCTCCGACACGAAGGCTCTCCTGACGGCGCTCCGCCGCGCTCGCGCGGCGGAAGCCAAGCGGAAGGCGCTCGTGGAGCGCGAGGCGCGAAAGGCCGCCGTCGACGAACGTCGGACGGGGCTTTACAGGGACCTGGCCCCGTTTCGCGAGATCCTCGGTCCGGCCACCGGTCTGCCCGCCATAGACGAGGCGCAGCGCCTCCTTTCCGTCTTAGCCGACCTCGACAGAGCATTGCGGGCTGCCGATTCCCGCCTTTCGGGTCTCAGCCGCGAGGACGACCAGCTGGCGAGTGAGGAGAGCGCCCTCGCGTCGCTCGAAGGCGAGCTTCGCGCGGCCCTGACGGTCTTCGGCGTACCACAGAGGCTGCAGATCGAGGAGGCCCTCCTGGCCTACCAGGGGGGCAAGAAGCGCGCCGCGCGCTTTCGGGAGATCCGCGAGATCGAGCTCCCGGCACGCGTGTTCCCCGGGCAGGAGCCTCCGGCCACGGACCTCGAAAGCCGCCTCGGGGCCCTCGAAGAGGAGATTGCCGAGCGGCTGTCGGCCCTCTCGGCGGTTCCTGCCGACGTGGTGCCCGCGGAAACGGCGGAAGAGACCCGTCGAAGAGCGGAAGAGGCACGCGAGCGCGTCACTGCCGTCGAGATGGAAAAGGCCCATGCCGAGCGGGATCTCGCGCGAAAGGCGCGGGGCAGCGAGAAGGCGCGGGAGGCCGCCGAAACCCTGGCGGCGACGGAGGTGCTGCTCGGCCGGGCGCTGCTCTTCCGGGATGCCCTCGAGACGGCCCGGGAGGCACTCGCCGCCGCGGGCGCTTCGGCCTACGGAGACTTTCGCCGCCGTCTGGCCGCGGGCTCGCGGGCCCTACCCGCGGCGCGTCCCGTTCCCGTCCGACCCCCCCGAGTCAGGGGGGACCCCACGAGGTCCGG
>CAZXSG010000062.1:0-1988 GCA_964643185.1 uncultured Holophagales bacterium | reverse complement strand
CCGGCCGGGGCCTGGGGGGCCATCCTGGGGACGTGGCCCGGGCCGTACGAATCGCTCGAGTTCGGGGAGGACCTCTCGGTTTCGGTCCTTCTCCGCAACGGACGGCTCGTGACCCGGAACGAGGTCGCAGGGGCCCTCTCGACGGGTGCCCGTGAACAGATTCACCTCACGGCCCGACTCGCGTCTCTCAGGTACCTCGGAACCGGCGTGCGGGGTGTTCCGCTCCTCCTCGACGATCCCCTCGTGGGGGCCGACGACGCGCGTTTCGCCGCCGTGATGAGGTTCCTCGCGACCCAGGTGCTCGAGGAGCGCCCGGTCCTGGCGGTTTCGTGCCACGCGTGGCGCCACGAACGGCTGGGGGCGGTCCTCCCTCCGGAGGTGAGGGAACGCATCCACCCGGTGACGCTCCGGCCGTTCTCGTCCAACGAGGCTCCGGTTCCCCCCCGGGGAGTGGCCGATTGACGGGCCCTCGTCCCGAGTCTAGACTCCGCCGGTTTTCGTCCGGCTAACCGGGCGTATCAGCAGCGCGCAGAGAATGTTTTCGAGGCCGGCGGGCGGAAGCCCCCGAGCCGCTTAGAGTCCCTGCCGCTCCCGGAGGTTCACGCGTGACAAGGCCCATCGGGTGGCGTATTGCATTGACGCTCGCCATCCTCATCGGTTCGATCGCCGCCTACTGGTGGAGGGGCAAGTCGGCCCTCGCCAAGTCGCCCACGGCTCCGCCCAACCCGAGCCTCTCGGACATCATGAAGAACGGGGTGAAGCTGGGCCTGGATCTCCGGGGCGGAATTCACCTCGTGATGCAGGTCAAGGCCGAGGACGCAAACAAGGCCGAAGCCCAGGGCGCCCTGGACGTCGTACTGGAGGCCGCCAAAAAGAAGGGTGTCAGCCTGGGCAGCGGCTCGCTGGCTGATGCGACGGGCTTCTCGATCCAGCTGGCCGAGAACACCGAAGCGTCCAAGCTCAAGGAGGTTGTGGACACCTCCCTGGCACCGAGGGACTGGAAAGTCGACCAGCGGGGGCGCGAATGGCGCGTCGAGCTGCAGGAGGCGGCCCGCCAGGAGATCGAGGGCCAGGTCCTCCGTCAGGCTCTCGAGACCGTGCGGAACCGCATCGACGCGCTCGGCGTCGCCGAGCCCACCATCCAGGAGCAGGGCAAGGACCGCCTGATCGTTCAGCTTCCGGGCGTGGACGATCCGGGCCGGGTGAAAGAAATCATCGGCACGACCGGCTTCCTCGAGCTCAAGCTCGTGGACGAGAGGGGCGGCCCCTATCCCACGCGGGAAGCCGCGCTCCAGGCCTATGGCGGGACGGTCCCTGCCGACCTCGAGGAGGTCGTGGGCTTCACCGACGATGCCAGCAGCACGACGCGGGTTGAGCAGCACTATGTGCTCAAGAGGGCCGCGGCCGTGACCGGCCGGGACCTCAAGAACGCGCGCGTCACCCAGGACAAGTTCGGCTCGGCAGCCGTCGAGTTCTTCCTGAAGGCCGAGGGCGCCGAGAAGTTCGGAAGGGTGACCGGCGAGAACATCGGCAAGCGCCTCGCCATCGTGCTCGACAGCCGCGTGCAGTCGGCCCCCACCATCAACGGTCAGATCCGCGACCAGGGAATCATCGAGGGCAACTTCACGCCGGAGCGGGCCGACGCTCTCGCCCTCGTGCTGCGCTCGGGCGCGCTCCCGGCCCGCATGGTGATCCTCGAGGAGCGGACGGTCGGTCCGTCGCTCGGTCTCGACTCCATCAAGGCCGGCGTCCTCGCGTCGATGGTGGGAATGCTCCTCGTGTACGTGGCCATGCTCATCTACTACAAGCTCGCCGGCGTGAACGCCGTCATCGCGCTCACTCTCAACGCGATCCTGCTCATCGGCCTGATGTCCTGGATCGACGCGACGCTCACGCTGCCGGGCATCGCGGGCTTCATCCTCACGATCGGCATGGCCGTCGACTCGAACGTCCTCATCTTCGAGCGCATCCGGGAGGAGCTCGAGGCC
>CAZXSG010000061.1:0-10543 GCA_964643185.1 uncultured Holophagales bacterium | reverse complement strand
GCGCATCGTTCATCACGCCAAACGTCGAGCTGAAATCGAGCGTCCAGAAGAGCCCGGAGGTCGCGGGTCCCGGATCTTGCGGCGGATTGCTCGAAGCATCGGGCGCGCGCGCCATCGATGCGGACGGGTTGTCGTGGCAGAGCGGCGCGGAGCCCTGGTTGCCGTACCACACCCGATCACCGAGTGTATTCGACAGATCGAGCAGGCAGATCTCGTGGTCGTCCAGCGCTTCCCCAACGACGTCCTGCTCGGGTCGTCCTCGGGACACATCCGGCACCACATGGAGCTCCGCGGCATCGGGATCGTGAACATCCCGCTGCTCTTCGGTGTCACCGCGGTTCTGGAGCGCCACACGATCGACTTCGTCATTCAGCTCGCGAATTGGGTTTCGGGCCAGGAAGTCGACCGGCTGGGCCTCGACGATGAGACGGAGAACATCCTGGGGGTCGCGATCCCCCGGATCCGCATGCCGGTCGCCCACGGACGAGACATCGCACTGCTCGTGGAGATCGGCGTGCGCAACCAACTCCTCAAACGGCGGGGCTATCACGCCGCCCGCGAGATGGCAGCCAAGGTGCACGACGAGATCTCGCGGCGAGCGGCGGTCGAGCGCTTCTCACCGAACCGCCGTACGGGGCGCAAGAACGCACAGAGGGTCAAGTCGACTTGAACGATACGAACGCCACATACCCAATTTCTGCGCCCCTCTCCGCACACCGGCTCCTCGTGGTGACGGGGCTCTCGGGCTCGGGCAAGAGCTACGCGGGCCACGCGCTCGAGGACATCGGCTACACCACGGTCGACAACCTTCCCCTCTCGCTGCTCGACGAGTTCGCGACGGAGGTCGCGTCAGGACGATCTCCGCGGTCCCGAACGGCCGTCGTGCTGGACGTGCGGAACCCCGATTTCGCCGACGTCTTTCCGGGCCTCCTCGACAAGCTGCGCCGGCGCCTCCCCATCACCTTGCTTTTTCTGGACTGCGACGAACGTGCGCTGCTGAACCGCTTCTCCGAGACGCGGCGCCCCCATCCCCTGGCGCAGGGCAGGACGATTGCCGAAGCCGTGTCGTACGAGCGCCGGCTTCTCGCCGAGATCAAGGAGAAGGCCGACATCGTGATCGACACGACGGGCTTCACGGTGCACGAGCTTCGCGCGGCGCTCGCGGACGCGTTCCGCGATCCCGCGGATCCCGGAGTCCTCGCGCTGTCCATCGTGTCCTTCGGGTTCAAGCACGGGCTGCCGCCCGCGCTGGACCTTTGCTTCGACGTCCGCTTCCTTTCAAACCCGCACTTCGACCCGAGGTTGAGACCGCGAACCGGGCGGGATCCCGAAGTGGCTCGCTACATAGAGGCGGGTGAGAGCACCGAGTCCTTCTACCGCCGGCTTCTCGACTTTCTCTCCTTCTGTCTCCCGAACTACCGGAAGGAGAACCGCGCCTACCTGACGGTCGGGATCGGGTGTACGGGCGGGCGCCACCGATCGGTCTACGTGGCCGAGCGCCTCGCACGCGACCTCTCGGCCGCCGGCTATCCGGTGCGGGTATCCCATCGCGACGACGCGAAGGACACGGCACAGTGATCGAGAAGACCCTCACGCTGAAGAACCGCCTCGGGCTCCATGCGCGTGCGGCGGCGAAGCTCGTCCACGTGACGGGCGGCTACAGCTCCAAGGTCCTCCTGGTGAGAGACGGCGAGGAAGTCGACGGCAAGAGCATCCTCGGCCTCCTGCTCCTCGCCGCCGGCAAGGGAACGCCAATCGTGTTTCGGGTCGAGGGCAGCGACGAGATCGCGGCGCTCGCGGCGATCGAAGATCTGGTCGACCGGCGCTTCGACGAATCGGACTGAACTTGATCCTGGGGGACACTGATCCTGGGGGTTTCCGATCCCCCCAGGCCCCCCGCCGGAAGACGCTGATCCTGGGGGTTCGCGGCCGGCCATCCTCCATCGCCACGTCACACCAATGCCTTTAGAATCCAAACATGAAGAGGGCGCTCTCGCTCTCCGGTGCTCCCGTTTCACCCGGCATTGCCATGGGACGGGCCGTGCTTTGGCTTTCGCGCCACGACACCGCCCCCCGCCGGGCCCTCGAGGCCGAGGAGGTGGCGGGGGAGCTCGACAGGCTCACCCGCGCCGTTTCAGCGTCCGTGATCGAGATTCAGGCGACCGCTGAGCAAGTCGAGTCGAGACGTGGCCCCGAGTACGCGGCGATTTTCCGGGCTCACGGGCTCTTCCTGAAGGACCGAGCGTTCGTCGCGCCGATCGAGAAGCGCATCCGGGAGGACCTCCTCAACGCCGAGTGGGCCGTCGAGTCCACCACCAGCGCCCTCGTCGCGCGGTTCCGGGACCTGCCCGACGAATATCTGGCCCAGCGCGCGGCCGACATCACCGATGTTTCGCGGGTACTGCTCTCGCACCTCGGAGACGCCACCGAGACGGGTGCGCGCATCGAAGAGCTCGCCGGCGAAGACCTCGTCCTGATTGCCGACGAGCTGACACCGTCCGACGCCGTCCGGATTCCACGCGATCGCGTCGTCGGGTTCGCGACGGAGAAGGGCGGCAAGACCTCGCACGCCGCGATCATTGCCCGGTCCTTCGGCCTTCCGGCCGTCGTCGCCGTCAACCGGCTCCTGGCGTCGGTGGGCGATGGCGATCACGTCATCGTCGACGGGCGCGACGGAATCGTCTGGCGGGAGGCCTCCGAGTCGGTCCGGGAGCTCTTCAGGGAGCGCCGCGACGAGGAGAATCGCCGTGAGCGCAGCCTTCGCGAGCGTTCCATCACCACGACGGCGCGTACCACCGACGGAGTCGATCTCGAGATCCGCGCGAACATCGAGCTCGCAGGGGAAGTGGGCGATGTCCTGACCTACGGCGGCGACGGCGTCGGCCTCTTCCGGTCCGAATTTCTTTACCTCTCGACCGGGTCAGAGGATTTCCCGGGTGAGGACGAACAAACCCGGCTCTACAGTCAGGTCCTCGCCAAGCTCGCTCCGATGCCCGTGGTCATTCGGACGTACGACCTCGGCGGCAAGAAAGGCGCCCGGCAGCTCGTCGGAACCGACGAGGTCAACCCCGTCCTCGGCCTCAGGGGAGTGCGGCTTTGCTTCAAGCGCAAAGAGATGTTCCGCACCCAGCTCCTGGCTCTCCTCCGATCCGCGTCGGCCGGAAACCTGCGGATTCTGGTGCCCATGGTCTCCGGGGTCGAAGAGATGCGGCAGGTTCGGGCGCTCGTCGAGGAAGCGAAGGAAGAGCTCCGCGAGCGGGGTCTCGAGATCCCCGATCACATTCCCCTCGGCGCGATGATCGAAGTGCCGTCCGCCGCGGTGACGGCCGACCTCATCGCGCCCGAGGTCGACTTCATGGCGCTCGGAACGAACGACCTCATCCAGTACACGCTCGCCGTCGATCGCGCCAACGAGATGGTCTCCGAGCTCTTCCGTCCCCAGCACCCCGCCGTGCTCCGGCTCCTCAAGATGGTCGCGGACGCCGCTCGGGCTGCCGGAAAGCCGCTCTCCGTATGCGGCGAGATGGCCGCCGACCCGACCATGCTGTTCGTTCTCGTGGGACTCGGCATTCGGGAATTCTCGATGGGTCCGCGTACGATCCCGATCGCCAAGGAGTTCGCCCGCGCGATCTCGGCCCATGAAGCGGGCCGCGTCGCGCGTGCCGCTCTCAGCCTCGCCACACCCGACGAAGTCGCCGCCTTCCTCAGCCAGGAGGTGCGGGCTCGCACGGGTGCCTCCGCTCTCACATCCTGATCAACGCAGCCTCTTAGGGGAAACAATGGAATCCACCACCTACCGGACCGTTCAGAAGCCCTGGGGCGAAGAGCGAGTCTTCGCCGAAACCAACCGATACGCCGGAAAGCTCATCTCGATCCGCGCGGGCCAGTCCCTCTCGTACCAGTACCACGAGAAGAAGGAAGAGACGCTCCACGTGCTCGAAGGTGAGCTCGGGCTCGAGGTCGCCGAACCCGAAGGGGAGCGCTCGATCCTCCGGCTGACCCCGGGTCAGACATTTCACGTGACCCCCGGAACGCGCCATCGGATGTTCGCCGAGAGCCGGGATTGCCTGCTCGTCGAGGTCAGCTCTCCCGAGCTCGACGACGTCATCCGCCTCGAAGACCGCTATGGGCGGGAAGGAACCTCAAAGCCATGATCACCATGCTTCTCCTCGCGGTGGCCGCCGCCAAACTCACGGCGACGCCTTCGCCGGTCCCGACACAGATCTCGATCACGCGATCCCAGAAGGCCGCGGACGCGCCGGCGGACGAGTCCGCGACGGGGCAGCCGAAGTCGCTCGCCGACGCCGTCCGCCAGTCGCAGGCCAAAGAGCAGCCCGAGCAGAAGAAGCGCTCGCTCGGAACGATCACCAACGATTCCCTCAAGGGCGGTGGCCCCACCGGAACTCCCCGCGCTTCCAAGGGCACCCTGAACGCGGCGCCGGCCACGTCGACGACCACGACCTCGTACACCTCGAGCGAACCCGCCGACTCGAAGGGGCGAACCGAGGCGAGCTGGAGAGAAGGAGCTCAGAAGAGTCGCGACAAGGTGGCCGCGGCCGAAAAGGAGATCCAGAAGCTCGAGAAGGAGTCGCGACAGCTCGAGAACGACTACTACGCCTGGAGCGACGGTACCTATCGAGACAACGTCATCAAGCCCGCATGGGATCAGGCCCGCGCCGCTCTCGTGACGGCAAGAGAGAACCTCGAACGCGCAAGAAAGGCGCAAGAAGACACCCAGGAAGAGGCCCGCAAATCGGGTGTCCCTCCGGGCTGGCTGCGCGAGGGAGCGAAGACGATCGAGCCCAAGAAGACCCCATCCAGCGATGACTGAGACGCCCGGGGGCCACTCGCCCAAGCGAATCTTCGTCGAAACCTGGGGCTGCCAGATGAATGAGCTCGACGGGCGGCGATTCGTCGGTCTCATGAAGAAAGCTGGTTGGGAAGAGGCTCACGCTCCCGAGGACGCCAACGTCATCCTGCTCAACACGTGTTCCATTCGCGACAAGGCGGAACAGAAAGTCTACGACCGCCTGGGCCGGCTCGCCGTCCTCAAGCGGGCGAGGCCAGACCTCCGCATGGGCGTTTGCGGTTGCGTCGCGCAGCAGGAGGGGCAAAAGCTCCTGGACCGCCTCCCCTACGTGGACTTCGTTCTCGGCACCGGACGTATTGAAGCCCTGCCCGCCATCATCCGCCGTGTCGAGGAGGAGGACGATCGCCCGTGCGAGATCGGCTTCGACGTCGACGAGGTGGCCTACACCCCATCGGCCATCGCCCGCGACGTGACCTACAAGGCAAAAATCACCGTCATCGAGGGCTGCAACAAGAACTGCACGTTCTGTGTCGTTCCGTTCACCCGGGGCCGAGAGCGAAGCCGGCGCCTCCGCGACGTGGTTGAGGAGGCGCACCGCCTCGTCGATGAGGGCACGTTCGAGGTCGAGCTCCTCGGCCAGACCGTGAACGCCTATCGGGATCCCGAAACTGGCGAGGACTTCGCAGATCTTCTCCGCGGGGTCGCCCGAACGCCTGGCCTCCGGCGGCTCCGGTTCGTCACGTCACACCCCCGGAACTTCTCCCAGAAGCTGATCGATACGATGGCATCTGAGGAGTCGATCTGCCCGGCCCTCCACCTTCCCGTCCAGTCCGGTTCGGATCAGGTGCTGCGGCGCATGAAGCGGCAGTACGACCGGGCTTACTACGAGGACCTCGTGAGCCGGCTCCGCTTCTCGATGCCCGAGCTGGCGCTTTCCACCGATGTCATCGTCGGCTTCCCGGGGGAGTCCGAGGCCGACTTCGAGTCGACCTTGGACCTTCTGCGTTCGGTTCGGTTTGCCTCAGTCTTCAGTTTCATCTATTCACCAAGACCACGCACCGCCGCCGGGCGCTGGGACCACGATGTCCCGCCGACCGAGGCCAGCGCCCGGCTCAACAAGCTCATGGACCTTCAGCAGGCGATCCAGCGCGAGCTTCACAAGGATCTCGAGGGCCGCAGTCTCGAGGTGCTCATCGACGGACGCGATCGGAAGGACGAGCGAGCTTCGGGCCGCTCTCCCTGCAACCGAGTCGTCAACATCGAGGCTCCGAACCGAAGTCTCCCGCCGGGAGTCTTCGGGAGCGCTCGAATCGGCCGGGCCTACCCCACCTCCCTGCTCGCCGGACCCGCCTGACGTCCTGACGGGGTGATTCTCGGGGGCAGGGCCCTTTTGGGTTGCTTTAGTCCACTTCCGTTCCCTAGATTGCCTGCGCTGGAGTACCAACGCTTGTGATCAAAATGGACGTCAAAGCTCTCATCATCGACCCCATCGCAAACATGCCGGTGGTCGTTCTCCGGGATGCCGAGGAGAAGAACTTCTTACCCATCTGGGTGGGCGTCTTCGAGGCGAATGCCATCGCCCTCCAGATGGAGGGTGTGAAGACGCCCAGGCCCATGACCCATGATCTTCTCGCGAACTTGCTTCTGACCATCGACGCCCGCGTCACGCGGGTCGTCATCACAGGCCTCAAAGAGAACACGTTCTACGCACAAATCCACCTCGAGCTCGACGGCAAGACCTTCGAGATCGACAGTCGTCCCTCGGATGCCATCGCCATCGCGCTACGAACCGAGGCTCCCGTCTTCGTCGAGGAATCCGTCATCGAGAGGAGCCGCGCGAACGAGGACTCGACCGAGGCCCAGAATGGTGAACGGCTTCGGAAATGGCTCGAAGATGCCGATCCCGACACCCTGAGCACGTACAAGATGTAGGAGGCCGGTCCGGCATGCTGGCGCTCCGATTCCCCCTCTCGTATCATCCGCGACCCGCCCGATGATCATCTGCATAGCAAACCAGAAGGGTGGCGTCGGCAAGACGACGACCGCAATCAACGTCGCTGCGGCCCTCGCGCACAAGAACCTCAAGACCCTGCTCGTGGATCTCGATCCTCAGGGCAATACGACGATGTCCTACCTGGATCGTCGCACCGTCGAGAAGTCGATGTACGAGGTCTTCATGGAAACCGACGTCGCCCTCGCCGACGTCGTGCGTGCGACAGCTCTCCCGAATCTGGAGATTGCGCCAGCGCGCATTTCGCTGGCAAAGGTCGAAGCGAAGCTCCTCGGGGAGCTCGACGGCCATTTTCGTCTCAAGGACAAGATCCAGAACGACATCGGCCAGTACGACGCCATCGTGATCGACACCCCTCCAACGCTGGGCATGATCACCGTGAATGCCCTGGTCGCGTCGACTCACATCCTGATCCCGATCCAGTCTTCGTACTTTGCGCTCGAGGGGACCGACGATCTGCTCGAGACCATCGAGCGCATCAAGAGACGCCCCAACCCCAATCTCCAGATTCTGGGGGTCGTCGTCACGCTGCACGACAAGCGAACGACCCTCGGAAAGGACATCCAGAAGCAGATCGACGACGTCTTTCAAGGGAAGCTCTTCAAGACCACGATCTCGAAGTCCGTCCGGCTCGAGGAGTCGCCAGCCTACAAGGAGTCGATCTTCACGTTTGCTCCGCGGTCGAGCGGCGCTATGGAGTACTACAGTCTGACCGAGGAGATTCTTTCCCGTGTCTAAGAGGCGTGGACTACCCGAAACCTCGCGCAGGCGTCACGACGCGCACTTCGTGGATCAGCTCGTTCGAGCTGATGAGATTCCCATCGGACGGCGCATCCCAATTGAGTTGATCGAGGCCAACCCCGATCAGCCACGTAGCATGATGGGCGACCTCACGGAGCTCAAGTCCAGCGTGCAGGGCAAGGGAATCCTCGAACCGATCCTCGTGCGTGCGAGGGAAGACGGCCGATTCACCATCATCTCGGGCGAGCGTCGTTTTCGGGCTGCGATGGAGGTTGGTCTCCGTGAAGTTCCATGCATCGAGATGGACGTCAACGACGCGGAACTTCTCGAGATCGCGCTCATCGAGAACCTCCAGCGGAAGGACCTGACGCCGTTCGAAGAGGCCGAGGGATACGCCGTTCTTCAGGAGAAGCATGGCTACACGCATGAAAAGATCGCGGCTACGGTGGGGAAGTCCCGCGTCACCGTAACCGAGACCCTGAGTCTGGCCAGACTGCCCCTGATCGTTCGGGACGAATGTCGGCGCGCCGACATCAAGTCTAAGTCGTTCCTGCTCGAGGTGTCCCGCCTGGACACTCAGGACGACATGCTGGAGGCCGTACGCCTGTTCCGAGAGGGCGGCAGCATCAACCGCGACGAGCTTCGCTCGGCCAAACGCGATGGCTCTTCTCCCGTATCGAGCCTGCCCCTCAAGAAGGCGTACTCCCTCGAGTACCGACCCGAGGGCAGAGACATGGCCCTCAGTCTGGTCGTCCGGAGCGCCGCCTCCGACCGCGAAACCCTCCTGGCCGCTGTGCGCGAGCTGGCGCGGGCGATCGAATCCGGCGCCATCGATATCGATGCCCAGGGCCGTTTCATGAGGGCCAAGGCCTCACGAACGCCGACCGACTCGGCGAACACTGAACCCGAGCCCGAGCCGGAACCCGAGGACGGCGCCGCGGCTTCGGCCTCCGACCCCGAATAGCATCCGATCTCGGATCCGTCACCCAACCTAACATTGTTAGGCGACCCCACCCATTAATTTGACATAATAGATCTTATCGGACTCTGGAATTACCCGCCTCGAGCGCCTAGAATCGCCGCTCTTGAGCCGCATCAGCCGGTACCTGCTCCGAGAAATCCTGGCGCCGACAATCGTCGGGTACCTGGCCTACACGAGCTTCATGCTCATCCGGGCGCTGGTCCAATTTTCTACGTTGCTCCTCCAGAGCGACTCCCCAGGGCGCCAGGCCATCGAAGTCCTGGTCTTGTCGATCCCTCACGTCTCCGTGCTGACGCTCCCCATCGCGTTTCTGCTGGGCGTCCTGATCGGGGTTGGCCGCATGGGCGCGGACTCCGAGCTCATCGCCATCCGGGCGGCCGGTGTGGATCTCCTCAGGCTCTATCGCCCGATCCTGGGGCTCGCGATCATCCTGTTCGCCGGGAATGCGTACCTCATGCTGGAGGTCGTTCCCAGCTCCAACCGGAAGATCGGCGAGATGAAGGCTCGGCTCGCGATGTTCGCGATCGCACAGCGACTTCAGCCGGGTGTCTTTGGACCGGAGATTGCCGGCATCCGGGTCTATGTGGACGGCGCGTCGGCCGACAAGACCCAGCTCACCGGGCTCGTGGTCGTCGACCGTTCACAGCCCGGCACCGAGCGAATCACGGTGGCTCCCCGCGGCGCGCTGGAGCTCGAGGCGGATCGCGGACGGCTCTGGTTGACCCTCGATAACGCCCAGATCCACGAATCGGGCGCCGGTGGGCGCTATAACCGGTCGAGTGTGGCCGTCCAGCGCGTCCTTCTCGACGAGACCGATCCCAGCGAGATGCTGCGATCGGACACGGGAATCACCAAGCGCAAGCTCCGCGAGATGACCTTTTCCGAGTTCCGGAACCTCCAGGCAACGAACCCGCAGGAGCGCGCCCTCGCCGGAATCGAGTTCCACAAGAAATTTTCCCTCCCCGCGGGGTGCATCGTTTTCGGACTTCTCGGTCTCCCCCTTGCCGTCGTGGCACGGCGCGGGGGTCGCAGCGGAGGGCTGGCGCTTTCCGCGGTCGTCGTCCTCGCCTACTACGTGATTCTGGTTTCAGCTGAGGCGCGGGTCGTGGGTGGAACCGGATCGCCCGCCCTGGCCATGTGGACGCCGAACATCGTCCTGGCCGTGCTGGCCCTCTGGGCGATGAGCCGGGTTCGCCGCGAGAAGACGGCGCTTCCCAGTTTTCCGGAACGGTCGCTGCTCCGCGGGCGCGGCCGCACGTCGACCTCTCCGAAGCCTGGCGCCCATCGTGCACCCCGGTTCTCGTTCGGGCTCGCAAGCCTGCTCGATCGCTACGTGGTGACGAGGTTCCTCCCGATTTTCGTCCTCGTGGTCCTGTCGTTCCTGGGGATCTACCTGATCATCGATCTCCTCGAGCTCTCGGACGACATTGCCCGGAATACACCCAAGGTCGGGATCATCGTTTCGTATTACCAGTCGCTCCTGGCCCCCGTCTTCGTCCAGGTCGTCCCTTTCGCTTTCCTGGTGGCGACAGTGGTGGCGCTCGTGTCCCTCTCCCGGTCCTCCGAGATCACGGCTCTCATGGCGCACGGAGTGTCGATCTTCCGGCTCGCGACTCCCCTGGTGATCCTTGCTCTTCTGGCCGGCGCGGGCCTCTTTGCCGTCTCCGAGAGGCTCGTCCCGCGCGCGGCGGTCGACGCCGAGCGCTTGAGAAACGTGATCATCAAGGCCCCCGACAACTCCACGGCACTCGGCGGAACCTGGCTCCGCGGCGAGCAGGGCCGGTTTCTCTACGTGGATTCGGTGGACACGGTCGCCCGAAAAGTCACGGGATTCGGCCTGCTGGACGTCGATCCCGTGACCTTTCGGATCCGGCGAAGAAGCCACGGGGAGACCGGAACCATCCGGCCCAACAAGGGCGTCGATACCCAGAATGCCTGGACCCGGACGTTCAGCGAACGGGGCGAGATGCTGTACCTGAACCACGATACCCATTTCGTG
>CAZXSG010000060.1:0-10563 GCA_964643185.1 uncultured Holophagales bacterium | reverse complement strand
GCCCCGGCAGCGCGCGGTGTTCGTGATGAAGCACTACGAAGAGAAGACCATCCCCGAGATCGGCACCGAAACCGGTCTCGACGAGGGGACCATCAAGTCGCACCTGTTCCGGGCAGGCCGCAAGCTGCGCGCCCTGCTGGAGGACCTCCGATGAGAACCGCCGAAGCCCGTGGCGCCCACCTCACGCCCGACGAGATCCTCGGCTGCGTGTTCCCCGAGGGCGAAGGGGCCGTTCCTGTTCCGCTCCACCTCGCCACTTGTCCACCGTGTCAGGTGAAGGTCACCCGCTTCCGCGATGCCCACCTCATCGACAAGGGTGCCGTGGCCGGAGCCGTCGAGGCCCTGCCCGAGGTTTTCTGGAACGCCCAGGCCGCGGCCGTCATGCAGGCCGTCCACGAAGTGCCCGCCAACAACATCCGTCCGTTCCCGGCCTCGCTCCGGCAGACGATCGTCCGCCGTCCCGTGCTCGCGTTCGGCAGCCTGGCCGCCGCGCTCCTCCTCATGACCGGCCTCTCGTTCCTGCGTCCCGCGCCGCGCCAGCAGGTCGCCGAGGTCCCCGTGCCCACCCCGGTCGCGTCGGCCACGAATGCCCACGACGACGAGCTGCTCCTCGCCATCGACGACGCGCTCGCCGAAGAGCTGCCGTTTTCGAACATGTATCCGGAGGGCGTTTGAAGAACCGCACCCGCGGCCTCCTGCTGATCGGGCTCCTCGCCGTCTCGGCGCTCGCGATGGCGCAGATCCCCGACGTGCCGCCCGGCACGTGGTGGAGGCGTCCGCGCATCCAGGAGCAGCTCAAGCTCTCCACCGAGCAGCAGGGGCGTCTCGAGGAGATCTTCGCGAAGAACCGCCGCCAGTTCATCGACCTCAAGGCCGATGTGGACCGCCGCTCGCTGGACCTCGAAGAGCTCATGACCAAGAAGGAATCCGACCCCAAGAAGGTCGGCGCGGCCGCGGAGGCCCTCGAGCAGGCCCGCGTGCGGCTCGGCAAGTCGCGCACCATGATGGTCGTCGAGATGCGCGAGGTGCTCACCACCGAGCAGTGGAAGCGCATCCTCGAAGCGCGTGAGCAGTGGCAGCGCGAGCGGCAGGACATGCGCCGCGAGGGCTTCCGGGAGCAGCGCAGGATGAACCGGCCCAACGGTCAGGGCCAGGGTGGTCAGAACCCGCGTCCCGTGCCGCCGGACGAGCCCGAATAGGCCTCAGGGCGCCGGCGTGCCGAGCGCCCGCGGCGCCCCGCTCCGTCCGCGCGACAGCGCGAGGGCGATGAGCGCCACGAGCGGCGGGATCGCCAGGAAGAACGCGTAGGGAATCGTGCTGCCCGTCGCCTGAAAGCGATATTGCAGCGCGTTCGCGCCGCCCAGCAGCAGAGCCGCGGGCAGGAGCAGCAGGGGCTTCCACCGCGCGAACACGACGAGCGCGAGGGCCAGGAAGCCGCGTCCCGAGGTGACGCCTTCCACGAACGTCGGCGACACCGTGAGCACGAGCAGTCCGCCGCCGCCGGCCGCGAGCGCGCCTGAGACGATCGCCGCGGAAGACCGCACCCGCACCGTGGAGAGGCCCTGGGCTTCCAGCGCCTCCGGAGTCTCTCCGGCCGCGACCAGCGCAAGCCCCGGTCGCGTGCGCTTCACGAACACGTGGATCGCGACTGGCACGAGGAAGGCCACGAGCACCGCCGCCGGGAGCCCGAAGAGGACTGTCGGCAGCGTGGGCACCTCGTGCGCGCCGCCGGTGGCGCCCGCGGCCAGCCGGTAGGCGAACGCCGTCCCCCCGGCCGCGACGAGGTTCCAGGCCGTGCCCACGAGGATCGGGTCCGTGCGTCCCGCGACGGAGGCCAGCGCGAACACCGCGCCGCAGGCGAGCCCGGACACGAGCGCCAGGAGCAGCGCGAGGTGCGGGTCGCCGAGCTTCAAGCCTGCGAGGAACGCGACGAACGCGCCCACGAGCATCGTGCCCTCGGTGCCGATGTGGATCGAGCCGCTCTTCTCGAGGAGCAGCTCCCCGGCCGCCGCGAGAAGGAGCGGCGCCGTGAGGAGGAGCGCGATCGCGAGGAAGCCGCTCATGCGTCTTTCTGCCTTTGCGAGAGCAGCACGGCGACGACGGCAATGCCGGGAACGATGGCCGCCAGCGAAGCAGGCACTCCGGCGTCTCGCTGCATGGCCGAGGAGCCCGCGCCGAGCGCGGCGAGCAGCAGACCCATGAACGCCGACGGCACCGGACGCAGACCACCGAGGAGAGCCGCGGCGATTCCCGTGTAGCCGAGGCCCGGCGCGAACGGGTCGTACACGCGGCCGGTGAGCGCGGCCACCTCGAAGCCGCCCGCCAGCCCGGCGAGGCCGCCGGAGAGCAGGAATCCAGCCCCGCGAATCGCCACGTCGGGCAGACCCGCCGCGCGCGCGGCGCCAGGGGAGTCACCCGCGGCGCGCAGCAGTAGGCCGGGACGGGTTCTCACGAGCGCGAAGCCCACGGCTCCCGCAAGGAGGAACGCGATCGGCACCGCGACCGTCGCGCGCGTGCCCGTGACGAGCGGCGCGAGGCGCTGCTCCGCCGTGAGCGGACGGGTCTGCGGGTAGTCGCCGGCGGGATCGCGCAGCGGTCCGCGGACGATCCAGGCCACGAGCGCGAGGGCGAGCAGGTTGAGGAGAATCGTCGTGAGCACGGGCGGCACGCGGCGCCCCTCGGACAGGTAGAACGCGGGGAGCGTGAACGCGGCGCCCGCGACGGCCGCGACGAGCAGCACGATGGGCGTTCCGAAGCCGCCGAGGGACGCGAGGACGGGACCCACGGCCGCGCCCGCCACCGCGCCCGCGAGGAGCTGGCCGTCGAGGCCGATGTTGAGGATGCCGCCGCGAAACGCGAGGCAGGCGCCGGTTGCCGTGAGCACGATCGCCGTCGAGCGCGCGAGCGTTTCGCCGAGCGCGGCCTTCGAGAGGAACGCGCCGTCGAGGAGCGCGTGCAGAGCGTCGACGGGGTTCGCGCCGGCCAGCAGCACGAGCACGAGCGCGAGGAGCAGCGTCGCGGCGAGGGGAAGGAGCTTTCTCATGCGGCCAATCCGCCCATGAGCCGGGCCAGAGTCTCCACGGGCGTGTCCGGCGCGAGCGGCGCCGAGACGTTCCCGCGGTAGACGACGTGGAGGGCGCCGCCGAGCGCCCGTGCTTCCTCCGGATCCGACGTGACCACGAGGACGCCGGCGCCGCCCGTGCGCGCGTCGAGCAGCCGCTCACGGATGCTGGCCGCCGCGGCGGGATCCAGTCCGCGCGTGGGATGGATCGCCACGAGAACCCGCGGGCCACCCGCCATCTCACGCGCGAGGAGGAGCTTCTGCTGGTTGCCGCCCGACAGCGCCCGCGCGGGGAGCGTCGGGTCCGCCGGGCGGACGCCGAAGCGCTGGAGGAGGTCGGCCGCTCCGCCCTCGGGCAGACGGGCACGCACCGCGAGGTTCTCCTCGAGCGTCAGGTTCGGGAACAGGCCCTCGGCGCGCCGGTCGGCAGGGACGAACGCGCCGCCGGCCGCCCGGAACGCGCGCGGCGAGTCGATCGCGATATCGGTTTCGCCGATCCGCACGCACCCGGCGGCAGGGGAGGCGGACGACAGCCCCGCGACGGAGGCCGCGAGCGCGTCCGCGCCGTTGCCGTCGATCGCGAGGAGCACGGCCTGGCCGCCCTCGGGGATCGTGACGTTGAAGCCTGGTCCGGTCACGGTCAAAGCAGCACGAGCACCGGCCACGACCGGCGTGAGGCCCTCGCCGAAGAGGACGCCGCCCGCGGCCTCCACCAGCCGCGAGCCGACCTCGGCGGGAGTCGTGCTCGCGACCTCCGTCGTCAGGATCACCCGTCCCTTCGAGAGCAGCGTCAGCCGGTCCGCGGCCTGGAAGACCTCGGCGATGCGGTGCGTGATGAGCAGGACGACTTTTCCGAGAGAAACGCGCGCGCGGAGAGCTTCGAAGAGAGCGTCCGTTTCGTCGGGCGAGAGGACGGCGGTGGGCTCGTCCAGGATGAGCACGGCCGGGTCGTCGAGGAGCGCGCCCGCGATCTCGAGTCGCTGCCGCTGGCCCACCGGCAGACCGTCGACGCGGGCGTCCGGGTCGCCGAGCGAAAGGCCGAAGCGCTCCTCGGCGCGGCGCACGCGCTCGCGCCGGAACCGCGCGGACTCGAAGAACCGGGCGTGCGGGTCCAGCAGCGCCAGGTTCTCGGCGACCGTGGCCGCCGGCACCAACAGGTCGTGCTGCGGCACGAGCGCGATGCCGCGCGCGCGGGCCTCGCGGGCCGACCGGAGATGGAGAGGTACGCCCGCGAGGTGGATCTCGCCCGAGTCGAGCGGGAGGCGTCCCGCGGCAATCGAGACGAGCGTGCTCTTGCCCGCGCCGTTCTCACCCAGGAGCGCGTGGATCTCGCCGGGGAAGAGCGTGAGCGACGCTCCCGAGAGCGCCTGAACGGGGCCGAACGCCTTGTGGACGTTCGCGAGGTCGAGGAGCGGTGCGGTCAGAAGTTCCCGCGCGGGACGATGACGCGGCCGTCCTCGATCTCCTTGGTGGTGCGTTCCACCTCGGAGAGCACGGGCGCTGGGATCTTGCCGGCGAGCGCGGGGTTGATCACGAACGAGATGACCTTGCTCGAGAGGCCGTAGCGAATCGGCTTGCCGTCGAACTTGCCGTCCTTCACGAGGCGCGCGGCCTCCACGTAGGCGTGGGTCATGTCGATCACGGCCGAGGCCAGCACCGAGGGCGCGAGGTCGTTCTGGTTCTTGTTCGAGCCGAACGCGTAGATGCCGCGCTCGGTCGCCGCCTTGAACACGCCCAGCGCGGCCGCGTCGGCGTTGTGGAAGATGAAGTCGGCCTTCTGGTCGGCCAGCGCCAGGGTCGCGGCCTTCGCGCCGGCCACGTCCTCGAAGGAACCCGTGTACACGGCCGTGGCCTTGCCGCCGGGGTTCCCGGCCTTGAAGCCGGCCTCGAACGCCAGGAACGTCGACGCGATCGACGGGATCTCCTTGCCGCCCACCATGCCGGCCTTGGCCGTCTTCGTCATGCGCCCCGCCACGAGACCCGCGAGGTACGCGGCCTGCTCCAGCTCGAACACGATGGGCGCCTGGTTCGGCCCCACCTTCGAGCCCGAGGTCGTGATGAAGACCGTCCTCGGAAAGTCCTTCGCGATCACGGCCGCCGAGTCCTGGAACTCGAAGCCGTGCCCGAAGCAGAGCGCGTAGCCCTTGGACGCGTACGCGCGGAACTGCTCCTCGTACTCCGAGGGGCTGCCCACCTGCACGTGCGAGATGGTGGCGCCCAGCTCCTTCTCGATGGCTTTGAGCCCTTCGTACGCGCCCGCGTTCCAGCCCGCGTCGGAGATGGGGCCGGGCGTGAGGAGTGCCACCTGGAACGGCTTGGCCTTCGGCGGCGCGGGCGCTTCCGTGGGGACGGGCGCTTCCCTCTTCGCACAGGCGGTGAACGTGAACGCGGCGAGGACGACGGCGGCTACGGCTTGGCGGCGGCGCATCCCTTGATCTTCACACCACCACGCGCCCGCCGTCCACGAAGAGCACGTGGCCGGTGATCGAACGGTTGGTGATGAGGTGGATCGCCCCGGCGACGACGTCTTCCACCCGGACGAGCCTCTTGACCGGTGTCCGCGCGACGAGGCGGTCCACAGCCCCCTGCGACAGATCGTCGGGCGGCAGGACGACGCCGGGCGCCAGGCCGTTCACGCGCACCCGGGGACCCAGGGCCACAGCGAGGTTCACGACCAGCGCGTGGATCGCGGCCTTCGCGACCGCGTGCGGAACGTGGTTGGGCCAGGGCTTCACGGCCGCCACGTCGCCGATGAGGAGGATCGAGCCCTCCCTCTCGCCGAGCGCTCCGGCAGCGGCCTGCGCGAGGAGGAAGGCCGCCCGCGGGCCGGCGTCGAACGAGGCGTCCCAGTCCTCGGCCGTCATCTCCAGGAACGGCTTCTCGATCCAGGGGCTGGCGGCGTGCAGCAGGACGTCCAGCCGGGAGAAGCGCGAAAGAACGCGCGGCACGAGGCCCCGCGCGGCGCCCGCGTCCGCGAGGTCGGTCTGGAAGGTGTGGGCATCGCCACCCTCGGCGCGCACGAGGCGGGCCGTCTCCGCGGCTTGCTCCGCCGAGCCCCGGTAGTGGACGGCGACGTCGAACCCCGCGCGGGCGAGGCCCACGGCGAACGCGCGCCCGAGACGATGACCCGCGCCGGTCGCGAGCGCTACGGGACGTTCTGACATCATCCGAGTTTGCCCCCGAAGGCCCCGTTGGAAATAATCCGCGCCGTTTTCCGTTGATGCCCGTGCTCCATACCGGTTCTCGAGGAGGATCCATGACGTCCGCTACGACGCCCCGCACTCTCGTCGACGTGTTCCGCTCGGTCGAGAGGATGAACAAGCCCGATCTGCTGCTCACGAAGACGACCGGCACGTACAAGCCGGTTCCGTCCTCGGATTTCGCGGAGCGGGTGCGGGCCGTTTCCTGCGCCCTCGAAGGGCTCGGGGTGAAGCAGGGCGGGACGGTCGCGCTCCTCTCGGAGAACCGCCCCGAGTGGTCCATCGTGGACTTCGCCTGCCAGTGCTACGGCGCGACGCTCGTGCCCATCTTCCCCACGATGATGACCGAGCAGGCCGAGTACCTCCTGAAAGACAGCGCGTCCACCGTCTGCTTCGTTTCGGACGACAAGCAGGCCGCGAAGATCCTGGAGGCCAAGCCCAACTGCCCGTCGCTCGTCCACGTCATCGTGTTCGAGCCGGGAGAGGCCAAGGGCGTCACGCCCTACACCGACATCCTCGACGCGGGCCGGAAGGCCCAGGCCAAGGACCCGGCCGGTTTCGACCGCCGGGCCGACGCGCGCAAGCCCGAGGATCTCGCGACCCTCATCTACACCTCGGGCACCACCGGTGAGCCCAAGGGCGCGATGCTCACGCAGGACAACTTCGTGTCCAATTTCGTCGCGGGCACGCAGCTCATGCCGCTCTCGAGCGACGACGTCGCGCTCTCGTTCCTGCCGCTCTCCCACGTCTTCGAGCGCACCATCGAGTACTGCTACTTCCACAAGGGCGTGACCATCGCGTACGCGGAATCGATCGAGAAGCTCGGGGCCAACCTCAAGGAAGTGAACCCCACGGTGTTCGGCGCCGTGCCCCGCGTGTACGAGAAGGTGTACGCCAAGATCCAGGACGGGCTCGAGAAGAAGACCCCGGCGCAGAAGAAGATCTTCCTGGCCGCCATCGAGACGGGGAAAGAGATCCTCGAGCTCAAGGCCCAGAAGAAGACTCCCGGCGCGGTGCTCGCGCTCAAGAGCTTCGTGTTCGAGCGCCTCGTCTACAACAAGATCCGGGCCGCCCTCGGCACGCGCTTCCGCTACGCCATCTCGGGCGGCGCGCCCCTCGCCAAGGATCTGGCCGAGTTCTTCTGGGCCGTCGGCGTCGAGATCTACGAGGGCTACGGCCTCACCGAGACCTCACCCGTCATCAGCCTGAACGGGCCGTCGGCCTGGCGGCTCGGCTCGGTGGGCCGCATCCTGCCGGGCGTGGAAGCGAAGATCGCGCCCGACGGCGAGATCCTCGCCCGCGGGCCGAACATCATGAAGGGCTATCTCAACAAGCCCCAGGCCACCAAGGAAGCCATCGACGACGACGGCTGGTTCCACACCGGCGACATCGGCCGCTTCGACGAGGACGGCTTCCTCAAGATCACCGACCGCAAGAAGGAGCTCCTCGTCAACGCGAACGGCAAGAACATTCCGCCCGCGCCGATCGAGAGCTTCCTCAAGGGCGATCCGTTCATCGCACAGCCCATCTGCATCGGCGACCGGCGGAAGTTCCTCTCCGTGCTCATCGTGCCCAACTTCGACAAGCTCAAGGAATGGGCCCACCAGAACGGCCTCGGCGGCAAGACGATGGACGAGCTGGCCAACGACCCCAAGGTGCGCGAGCTGTTCCAGAAGACGATCGACCGCTGGAACCACGGCAAGCCGCACGAGCAGGTGATCGTGAAGTTCTCGCTGCTCACGAACGACCTGTCGATCGAGGGCGGCGAGCTCACGCCGACGCTCAAGGTGAAGCGCCGCGTCATCGACACGAAGTACAAGGACGAGATCGATTCGATGTACGCTGGGAGCAAGGACTAGCATGGTGCGGTGACACGGCCGGCCCGGCTCGCCTTCACCTATGCCGTCGTCTCGACGGCCTGGATCCTCGGGTCCGATCTTCTGATGGGAAGCCTCACGGGCATCCCACAGTCCGTCACGACGGTGAGCCTCCTGAAGGGGCTCGCCTTCGTCGGGCTCACCACCGCGCTCCTCTACCTTCTCGTCGCCCGCTGGGCAGAGAAGGACCTGGCCGAAGCCCTCCGCCCGGGGCTCATGGGGCCCGCCCTGGTGCTCTCCGGGATCGCGCTCGTGGCCGCCGCCGGTACGTACTACGGCGTGCGGTTCGACCAGAGAGTCCTGCGCGACCGGGAAACCGCGATCCTCGGCTCGATTGCCGAAGCCCGTGGCCGGTCGCTGTCCCAGGCTCTCGAGGAGCGGCGTGAGCCCGTGAGCGCGCTCGCGGCCCGCCTCGCGGGGGCCCCGGCCGCGGAGGATGGGATCCAGGTGTCGCTGGCCACTTTCGTCGGTTCCCATCCCCGCACGGTCCAGGGAGTGACCGTTTTCGGTGAGGGCTGTCGACCTCTGTACTCCGCCGGCGGGGGACCGCGAGTCCCGGCTGTGAGCCTCTGTGAGGCCGCGACCCCGGAGGGGAAGTGGCTCGCCGGGCTCCCAGGGTCCGGCCCGTGGTCCCTCTCCATGGTGATTCCGGGCTCACAGAGAGTGCTCGTCGCCGCATTTCACGGAGCGCCGATCTCAGACCTCCTGGTGCCCGTGCGGTACGGCACCACCGAAGCGAGGGTTCGGCTCGAGCCCGCGGGGGATCATGGAATCGACGCGACCCCTTTTTCGGCTCGATCGCGATCTGTGCCCGGGACGGGCTGGATCGTGGTCGTCGAGGCCGACGAGGCCTCTATCGCGAGCACCTTCGATCGTCATGCGCTCACGAGCGCGGCGGGCGCGCTCCTCCTCGTGGTGGGCGCCGGTGCCCTCCTCGTTCTCCAATGGCGTGCGCGGTCGGGCGCGCTGGCCCTCGCCGCCGAGCGCGCGGATCTCGAGAAGGCCCGTGCCGAACGCGACCTGGCCGAAGAAAAACGCCGGGGCGAGGTCCGCTACAGGACGATCATGGAGACCGCGACGGAGGGGATCCACATCGTCGATTCCGAGGGCCGGGTCGTGGAATCCAATCCGGCTTTTCGGAGGCTCCTCGGTCTCCCGGACGGTCCCATCGAGCTCTCGCTCCCCGATTTCGAGACCGGAATCGGTCAACCTCGCTGCCGCGAGGAGATCGCCCGCCGAATCGAGCATCCCGGCCTGTTCGAGGCGCGCTGGAAGCGGCTGGACGGAACGCTCCTCGACGTCGAGGTGAGCGCGACCGGCGTCGTCATCGAAGGACAGACCCTCCTCTCGTGCGCCGGACGCGACGTCACCGAGCAAAAGCGATCCGACGAGCTGCACGCCGAGCTGGAAACCCGATTCCGCGAGGCCCAGAAAATGGAGTCCATCGCGCGCCTCGCGGGTGGGGTCGCCCACGATTTCAACAACATGCTGGGCGTGATCCTCGGGTACTCCCAGCTGGCCGAGAGCCGTCTGCCCGAGGGGAGCGACGTGCGGGAGCACATTCAGGAGATCGAGAAGGCGGCCGAGCGATCGGCGGATCTCACGCGGCAGCTCCTGGCCTTTGCCCGGCGTCAGCCCATCGCGCCCCAGCCCCTCGATCTCTCCAGTTCCGTCCAGCAGATGTCGAAGATGCTCTCCCGGCTCGTGGGCGAAGACGTGGAGCTGCGGGTTCTGACGGCGCCCGATCTCTGGAAGGTCCATATGGACCCGTCCCAGGTCGATCAGATCCTCGTGAACCTCGTGGTCAACGCTCGGGACGCGACGTCTCGCGGAGGGACGATCACCATCGAGACCGCGAACGAGACCGTCCCGGCCGGAGCCGGCCCGGGGCCCGTCCTCGCGCCGGGCGACTACGTGACCCTCTCGGTCAAAGACACCGGCAGCGGCATCGATCCCGAGGTGTTACCGCACATCTTCGAGCCGTTCTTCACGACCAAGCCGAAGGGGAAGGGCACGGGCCTCGGCCTCGCCACGACCTACGGAATCGCACGGCAGAACCTGGGAGCCGTGGACGTCCAGTCGGAGGCGGGGCGGGGAAGCGTCTTCCGGGTCCGGATTCCTCGCCTCACACACCTGGCGGGGCCTGCTCCGGCCGCGGTCGCGACGCTCGCCCCGAAGGGCACGGAGACGATTCTCCTCGTCGACGACGAAGACATGCTCCTTCGTCTCATGAAAGGCGCCCTCGAATCCAGCGGGTACCGCGTCCTCGCCGCGAAGGATGGAGCTTCGGCCCTGCAGATCGCCCGGGATCTGCAGGGCGCGATCGATCTGCTCGTGACGGACGTCGTGATGCCCGGCCTCTCCGGCAAGGAGCTGCGGCAGCACCATATCTTGTGGCGAGCACTCTGTCCATTGGTGATGGTGT
>CAZXSG010000059.1:0-10623 GCA_964643185.1 uncultured Holophagales bacterium | reverse complement strand
GTCATGCGAGCGGCCGCGGTACCGCCCGGAACCGTGAAGCGCAACGTCCCGTCTTCCTCGTTGAACGCGGAGACGCCCAAACCCAACAGAGCGAAACCGGTGGGCCCTCTTTCGATCCGGGCGTCCGCGTATCCGCCACCGGGGGCGGAGGGGGCTCTCCCGGGGTGGGCGGGCACCTCGGGGGCACGGAGGCCGGTCGGGGAAACGTACCGCGACACCACCCTCCCGTTCGGCGGGTCTCCCGCCCCGCCCGGGTCGGTGGGGTGTACGGCGACGTGGCCTCCGGCACCCGACCCCAGCGCGAGGAAGCGCTCGCGGAGAGGTCCCAGGGGAGTGCGTGTGAGCAGGCGGCCCGAGAGGCCGTCCCGCCTCTCGAGCACCAGGCCGTCGACGCTGGAGACGACGGCGAGGAGGTTGCCATCCGTTCCTCGCACCAAGGTCGCGGCGAGCGATCCGGCGAGCACGTCGAACTGGAGGCGCCCCTCGGCATCGATCCGGGAGAGCGTTCTGCGTCCCACGTCTCCCCAGAGCACGATCGCAGCGCCGTACCCGTCCACGAGGAGCTGAGAGGCTGGTGGCCAGATGGCACGTGGAGGGCGCTGCAGCTCCCTCCGCCAGAGATCCTCGCCCGTTCGAGGATCGATCCGGCGGAGGACGTCCGTCTTTCCGAAGTCGGTGTCGAGCTGGTAGAGGGTTCCATCCCGCCCCGAATCCAGGACCAACGGTTCGCTTCGTGAGGTCTCGTTGCGGGTCCACATCGGCTCGCCCGTCTCGAGGTCAAACGCGACGACGCGCAGCACGCGCTCCGAGCCGGGGAAGGAGTAGTGCCACGCGACGACGCCGATGTTTCCGGAGCGCGCCGAAGACTCGACCGTGTAGTAGCCCGGCTCCAGGGGGGCCTGCCAGACGATCCGCCCGTCCTGCGCGTCGAGCCGGACGAGGCAGGCAGCGTTCGGGCTCTGGCACGAACGTCCGAACACGCTCGCGCTGTCTTCGAAGGCGAGCCGGCTGCCCTTGCCATCCCACAGGACGAGCCCGGTCGCGGGGTCGATTCTCGCGAGAGAGCCTCCGCGAAACACGCGCCCTTCGGCATCGGTCTCGAACCCCGCGCTCGTGGCGGGCGACAGGACCTCGACGCGGCCTCCGGGCCGGACGCGCCGAACGCCCCCGGGGCTCAGGGAGACGAGCAGGCTCTCGTCTTCCAGAATCGTCGCGCTCGCGGGAGACACCGGAACCGTGCTCCGGAGATCGCGGCTCCACGCGACGACGGGACCCGCTGCGTGAGCGGTCGTCACCACAAGGAGAGCACCGGCTCCCACCAGAACCCCGAGAAGCTTCACGGAAGGGAGTGCCGCGTCGGCACCCGATCTCACCGCGAAGTCAGCGCGTAGGCGGGGATCCCGCAGGGATCCCTTAGCGGTCCTACCGGACCGCCGCGGCTCCCTTCACCACGACGCCGCCCTTGACCACGATCTCGACGCTTTGCAGCAGCGAAACGTCGGCGAGCGGGTCGCCCGTCACGGCGATGAAGTCCGCGAGCTTGCCCTTCTGCAGGCTACCGAGGTCGGTCTCCGCGCGAAGGAGCTTCGCGGCCTGCGAGGTGGCGGCCTGGATCGCCTTCATCGGCGCCATGCCGCCCTCGACCATGTACACGAACTCCTTGGCGTTCTCGCCGTGCGGAGAGACCCCGCAGTCCGTGCCGAAAGCGATGTTCACGCCGGCCTTCACGGCCTTCGCGAACATGCCCGTGGCGAGCGGTCCGATGGCCGCGGCCTTCCCCCTCACGACCTCCGGGAGGAAGCCCGGGATCTTCGCCTTCTCGGCGACGAAGCGGCTCGCGGAGAGCGTGGGCACGAGCCACGTGCCCTTCTGCTTCATGAGCGCCATCGTCTCCTCGTCGAGATACGAGCCGTGCTCGATGGAGTCGACGCCCGCCCGGACGGCCCGCTTCATCCCCTCGAGCCCGTGCGCGTGGGCCGCGACGGGGAAGTCGTAGTCCTTCGCGGTGCGCACGACGGCCGCGATCTCGTCCTCCTGGAACTGCGGGTTCTGGCCGTTCTTCGCCAGCGAGAGGACGCCGCCCGTCGCCGTGATCTTGATGAGGTCCGCGCCGTCCTTGTAGCGCTGACGCACGGCTTTCTGGGCTTCCTCGACGCCGTTCACCACGCCCTCGCGCGCGCCGGGATCTCCGGCGAGGGGCTCGGCCCAGCCGTTCGTGGGATCCGCGTGCCCGCCCGTCGTCGCGAGCGCTTTGCCCGCCGTGTAGATGCGCGGGCCCTCGGCATCGCCGCGACGGATCGCCTCGCGGAGCGCGACGTTCACGCGGCCGGAGTCGCCCAGGTTGCGCACCGTGGTGAACCCAGCCTGGAGCGTGCGCCGCGCGTGCGCGGCGGCTCGCAGCGTCGCGGCTTCGACGCCCATCGTGAACTGCTCGATGTAGGCCTGGGGAGACGCTTCCGTTCCGAGGTGGACGTGCATGTCGATGAGGCCCGGCAGCACCGTCTTCGTCGAGAGGTCGAGGAGCGCCTCGCCCGCGGCCGGCTTGCGGAACCCGCTCTCGATCGCGACGACGCGGTCGCCCTCGACCACGAGAGTCACCTGCGTGCGCGGAGCGTCGGCGACTCCGTCGATGAGCCGTCCCGCGTGCACGAGGAGGAGAGGAGCCGAGGGCCGTCCGATCGCGCTGAACGGGATGTCGAGGATCGGGAACGAGGTCCAGTCCTTGTAGTCGAAGTGCCACCACTCCTCGGCGAGAACGAAGAAGCCCTCGTTCGTGAACGTCGTGCGCAGGAGGTCACGCCGCGCGAGCTGCTCCTTGGTGCCGCCCTTCCAGGTGACGTAGGACTTTTCCGACATCTCGTCGTACGCCCCGCCCATGTCGGCTTCCCTGCCCGTCGCGAGGTCGTAGAGCGAGACGTCCACGGCGCAGCCGCGGTTGTGCCGCGAGCCGTTCTTGGGGTTCGCGACGAACTCCTTCTTGTCTTCGGGCGTCGCGTCCCAGAACGCTTTCGTGACGCGCCACGGGCGATAGCCGTCGTACACGAGGAGCCCGTAGCCCTTGTCCTTGAGAACGCGACCCGCGCGCACTAGGGCTTCGGCCGCGTCCTTCTGCAGGAACGCGCGGGCCTCGGTGTAGACCGGCTTGCCGAGGAAGTTGTTCGCCGTGGCGTAGCGGACGTCGAGCTTGATCGTGGGATCGAGCGTCACGAGCTCCACGAGGTTCGCTTCGCGGTTCCTGCCTGTCTCCACGGGGGGCGCGTCGACTCCCGGGGTCGAGGCATGTGACAGGGAGGCGAGAAGGAGCGTCACCAGACCGGCGCTGCGCAGCATCATGGGCGGCGACGTTACTCCCGAAGGGCGCCTCACCTGCTAGCCTTTCTTGATGGTCGCGACCTACGCAGACATCGTCGCGCTACCGCCGAATGTCGTCGGGGAGCTTGTCGCGGGGCGCTCGAGGTCTACCGCCTGGAGGGAACGTTCTGGCTGCAGATCGGCGTCTACGGGCCCGACGAGCCCGTGAGGGCCGAGCCCTTCGAAGCGGTCGAGATCGCTCTCGGGGATCTCTGGATCCCCGAGATTCCCCCTACCCCTTGACGACGCCGTCGACGGCCGGGTCACCCGAGAGCAGCCGGTAGCCGTAGCCGCGCACGGTGACGAGGCGTTCGGGCTCGCCCGGGTCGGACTCGATCTTCGAGCGCAGCCGATGGATGGTGACGGGCAGGAGCTTCTCGCTCGCGTGGCCGTCCTCGCCCCAGACCCTCTCGACGAGCGCTTCCTTGCTCACGGCCTTCCCCGCGGAACGGGCCAGGAGGTGCAGCACCTCGAACTCCGTGCGCGTCAGCTCCACGGGCTTGCCGTCGAGAAACGCGTCGCGCCGGGTGGGATCGAGCACGAGCCTGCCGAGCTCGATCGCGCCCGAGGAGTCCTTGGACTTCATGAGACCGCCGGCCCGGCGCAGCTGGGCGCGCACGCGGGCGGCGAGCTCGTCGGGATCGACGGGCTTCACGAGGTAGTCGTCGGCGCCAGCATCCAGCGCGCGCAGCTTGTCGGGCGTGTGGCCGCGCACGGTGAGCATGAGGATGGGGATGTCCGAGCGGGCGCGCATCTTCTTGCAGGAGGACACGCCATCCCCGTCGGGCAGGTTGACGTCGTGGATGACCAGGTCGAAGGCCTCGGACTCGAACAGAGCCTGCGCGGCGTGCACCGTGCCCGCCGTGGCAACCTTGTGGCCGTCGGCCGTGAGGCGCGCGGTGAGCGCGCGGGAAAGAAGCTCGTCGTCGTCGATCAGGAGGATCCGGGTGCTCAACTCTTCTCCTTGTCTTGCTGGTCCTGAGCCGCCTGCTCGAGCTCCGAGAGCAGCCGCGTCACGTTCGCACGGCCCTCCTCGGTGAGGGTTCCCAGGGCGACCACGGCGAGAATTTCGTTCTCGAGATCGCGGGCGGCCCGGGAGAGCTCGACTCGCCGGAACGTGCCGGCTGAGCCCGCCAGATGATGGATGATCCTGAGACCTTCTTCGCGACCCGGATTCGCGAGGTCGCCCTCGAGGATACTCGACGTAAGCGAACGGGCCATCGCGATCCGCTCCGGCAAAACGGCGTCGAACTCGCGGACGAGAATCTCCATCTCGTCCCGAAAGGCTCGAAGCGCCGCGGCGCGGGCCTCGGCTTCCGGTTCCACAGGTGTTCCGTCCATCCCCTCCCTCTATTGTGCATGGTTCGCGCTCCGCGCGAAACACGACAGGCTCAGAAGGGTTTCGGGGTGACGGCCAGCGTCACGGAGCCGCGCACGGCCTTCGAGACGATGCAGTACTTCTCGGCCAGCGCGAGCGTCTTCTCGACCTTCTCGTTCTGAGATTCCAGAAGCGCCGCGGGAACGTGCGGAACGATCTCGATGTGGGTGAAACGGTAGCCCCCCTGCGGGTCCTTCTCGACGGTGCCGGTGACCTCGATCGCCGGCTCCGGAATCGGGAGCGCGAGCTTCTTCAGGAAGATTGCCCAGGTTTGCACGAAGCACGCGGCGATGGCCGAGAGGAGGAGCTCTTCGGGGTTCGTGAGGCTCGGCTTGCCCCCGAGCCCGGGCGCTCCGCTGTAGCGCACCGAGAGCGTGTGGCTCTGACTTTCGACGCTGCCCTCGTTGGCCTCTCCCGACCAGGTGGTCTCCAGCCGGAAGACGTGTTCGTCCATGCCCACAGATTAGCCCGGCGGACGCAGAACGAGAAGCCGCGGCTCCGTGAGCTCTTCCATGGCCCAGCGCGGGCCCTCGCGTCCCGTGCCGGATTCCTTAACGCCGCCGTAGGGCATGCGGTCGGCCCGCCAGGTGGGCACGTCGTTGACGACGAGGGCGCCCACCTCGAGCGCCTCGAACGCCTTCTGCACGAGGCCGAGGTCGCGCGTGAAGAGCCCGGCCTGCAGCCCGTAGACCGAGTCGTTCACGCGGCGGAGAGCCTCGTCGAAGTCGTCGTACGGGTTGAGCGTCACCACGGGCGCGAACACCTCGTGCGATTCGACCTTCATGCTCCGGGTGGTTTCCGTGAGCACCGTGGGCTCCACGTAGCCGTCGTTGCCGTGGCCGCCCGCAAGCACCTGGGCGCCCTGCGCCACCGCCTCCTCGATCCACAGGAGCGCGCGCTCGGCTTCGGCCTCCGAGATCATGGGACCCACATCGGTCGCTTCCTCGAGCGGATCGCCCATCACGAGGTGCGCCGTCTTCTCGAGCAGTTCGTCCCGGAAGCGGTGGAAGAGGCTGCGGTGGACGAGGATCCGCTGGACCGAGATGCAGCTCTGCCCCGCGTAGCCGAACGCCCCGCCAACGGCCCGCGCGGCCGCGTCGACGGGGTCGGCGTCGGCGTGGACGATCAGCGCCGCGTTGCCGCCCAGCTCGAGCGCGATGCGCTTGCGAGGGGCCGCCTCGCGAAGCTTCCACCCGACGGCGGAAGAGCCGGTGAAGGAGATCACCGGCAGCCGGGAATCGCGTACGAGCGCGTCGGTTTCGGCGCCGGGGATCGGCAGGAACGCGTAGGCCTCCTGCGGCCAGCCGGCCTCGACGACGATCTCGCGGAGCGCCCGGGCCGAGAGCGGCGTCTTCGTCGCGGGCTTGTTCACGATGGGCGCGCCCACGGCAATCGCGGGCGCCACCTTGTGGGCCACGAGGTTGAGCGGGAAATTGAACGGCGTGATCGCCAGCACCGGCCCCAGCGGAAAGCGCTTGACGATTCCCCAACGCCCGGCCGACGCGGCGTTCATGTCGAGCGGCATCGCTTCCCAGGTGCCCGCGTCCACCTCGGCCGCGGCCGAGAGGAACGTCGCGGCCGAACGGTCCACCTCGCCCCGCGCCGATCGGATGGGCTTGCCGGCCTCCCGGGCAATGTTGATGGCCAGCTCCTCGGAACGCGAGGTCAGGAGCTCGGCGACCCTGCGCAGGATCTTCGAGCGCTGGAACGTCGCGAGGTGCTTCGTGGCGTGGAACGAGCGCGCGGCGTTGGCCACGGCCTTCTCGATCTCGAGGCGCGTGGGGACGACGAGGTGCCCCGCCTCGGCGCGGTCGGCCGGGCCCCGCACCGAGAGATAGCGCAGCGTCTCGTCGGCCGAACCGGGATTCACCGTTTTCGGCTGTTCCCCGGAGCGTCGACCGTCCATCGCCGCTCCTCTATTCGCTCGGAAGGAGGTTCGGGTTCCACACCTTCGGCGCGAGCCAGCCGCGGCTCGACAGGAGGTTCGAGAGCGCGAGAGAGATGAGGCCTTCCTGCTTCTGCCGCGCTTCGAAGGCCTCCACGACCCGCACGACCTCGACGGGCACGGCGGCGGGCACCGAGAGCCGGGCGCGCGAAAGGAGCCCGGCCGGCGCCTCGAGGCGCACGCGCTCCCAGCCTTCGGGCAGCGCCGCTTCCTCCTGCGGGGTCAGGGGATGCGATCCGGTGAGCGCGAGCCGTCCCGAGGCCACGGCGAGGAGAAGCGGCAGGTCCCGGAACACCGGGACGGCGCTCTCGAACCGGAACGTCGTGAACGGCGCGCGCGGCAGGCGGCCGTTGGCGTCGACGGTGGCTCCGGGCGCGTTGCCCGAGAGCGTCACGGGACGCGTCGTGTGGCCGGCGTTCGCCACGAGGCTCCACACGAACGCGACGGGCCACAGAGGCAGGGAGAGCACCAGCGCCGCGACCCCGGCGGCGCGGCTGCCTGCGGAAGACGGCGCGCCGCCCCGGGGCGGCAGCCGGTCGGTGAGGAGCGACGTGGCCCCGGTGAGACCGTCCACCACGAGGTTGCCCGAAACGACCGAGTTCTCGAGGGAGAGGTCCCGAGGAATCACCGTGCGCGGAAGCACGGTCGTCGCGACGAGCCTCGCGCCCGAAAGAACGGCGGAGTCTTCCGAAACGGTGCTCTCGCCCGTCAGGACGGCCTTGGGATCGACGCTCGCGCGATCCGAGACGGCGGCCCTGGCGCTGCGATCGGCGGCGAAGTACGAGAGAACCGAGTCGAAGAGCGGCACGGGCTCGTCGAGCGGAATCGGCGTGTCCCCCTCGCCCGCGGCCCAGGAGGGCGACGCCGGTTCCCTGGGGATCTCCGTGGTCGAGAGCTTCCCCTCGGCCACGCGCCAGAGGCCGAGGAGCCCCCCGCCCTCACCGACCGCCGCGAGGCGCTCCTCGGTGCGGCCACGCACCGCCGAGAGGAACGACGCGACCGCGCCGTGAGCGCCCACGTCGCCGCGGACGACGATCGTCTCGCCGTCCAGCCGGGGCTCGAGCCGCGTGAGGACGTCGCGGGGCGATTCGTTCTCCTCGCGGCGCACGTACTCGAGCGCGATGCCCCAGCGAATGCCTTTTCCGAATCGGGCCTCGACCTCCTCGGCGCGGGGCCCGGTGACGACGAGGGCGGCCTTCACGCCGCTCGCGACGAGCGCCGTGAGCATGCGCTCCAGAACGAGGACGGCACCCAGGGGAAGGAGGGCGGGAACGATCCTCTCGCCGAGCGGTCCGAGGGCCGAACCGTCACGGTCGGCGAAGAGAACGATGGTCATGGAGCCGCGATTATTGCGCGAGTCGGAATCGCGTTCGTCACGTCGACCGTGGGCAGGAACACGATCAGCCCGGTGGGACGCCCGGCGCGGGCCGCGACGTCGGACGAGATGTCCACCGCGTTGGCCTCGAGCCAGGAGCGGATTTCCTTCGTCGGCGCGTAGGGACCGATGGGCTCGCCCGCACGGTAGGCCCACGCCTTCATCCTCGGCGCCTCGCCCACCAGGAGCTCCGAAGTCGCGACGCCGCTCCAGGAGCGACCGGTGCGGAACAGCCGGAACGCGAGGGCTTCCGGCTCCGGGGACCGGAACGCGAACGTCGCTGGAGCGAGCGGCGCAAGCGCCGGCGCGATCTGCTCGGCCAGCTCGCGGGCCCCCGTGCGGTGGAGCCGCAGGTCGAGGCGAACGTTGCGCACGGCCTCGAGGCCGCCCGAGACGAGGAGCGACGAGAGGAACAGAGTCGCGAGCTGCCGGCGCCGCTTCGAGGCCGGGTCCCCGGAGAGAAACAGCGCCGCCCCGAGCGCCGTGCCCGCGATGGCCGTGAGGGCCGCGCCCGCGCTCACCGGCGAGGCTCGTCCGCCGAAGAGGGGGTCGTCGGGCACCGACACGAGGAACGCCGCCACGGTGAGGAGGAAGGCCCCCGCGAAGATCGCCGCGAGGCGCTCCATGCGCACTCGGGCCGGGCGCGGCACGAGGAGCGCCGCGCCGCCGAGGCCCGCGAGCGCCGCCAGCGCGGGCATCACGGGAATGGACGAGAGCTTGAGCTTCCCCGCCACGACGATCACCACGAGGAGCTCGATCGCGTAGACGCCCCACAGCGCCCCGTGGTGAAGACGGCGTTCCCCGCTCGTCGCCCCGCCTTCGATCTCGGCCTCGCTGAGCTTGCGGAACAGGAAGGCGACGCCCACGCCCACGAGGGGAAGGAAGATGAAGAGCGTCTTCACGAGCGTTTTCAGATCCGCTCCGAACGCCGTCGGCTGGGAGAGGAGCGCCACCTGGGGCTCGCTCGCCCCGAACGCGCTCGCGAGCGCGAACGGAAACTGGGACGGACGCGCGACGGCGACGAGGAGGAGATGCGCGCCCCCCACCGCCGCGAAGACGAGGAGCAGCCGCGCGAGAGAGGTTTTCGTTCTTCCGAGCGCGAAGAGGCGGGGACGGGCCGCGAGCGCAACCAGGAGCGGCAGGAGAAAGAGGCCCACCGCGTAGCCCTTGGCGAGGAAGCCGAGGCCGAAGAACAACCCGGCGAGGTACGCCTCGCCCGGGAGATCCTCCTCGAAGGCGCGGAGGCCGAAGATGATGCCGGCGAGGCCCAGAGCCACGAGCGTGGGCTCCACGGTCGCCGCGCGCGAGGCCGAGACGAGCGGCGGGAAGAGCGCCGCGAAGGCTCCGGCGAGGTGCCCGGCCGGCTGGCCGTAGCCACGCCGCACCACACGCTCCAGGAGAAACGCCCCCATGAGTCCGGCGAAGACCGAAGGCAGGCGGATCGCCCACTCCTCGGAGCCGAACATCTGGACCATGACAGAGAGCATCGCGGGAAAGAGCACGGGCGTGCCGGCGGGCTCCCCGAGCGGCGTCGCCGAGAGCGCCACGAGCTGGTCGAAGCCGCCCTCCACGAGGTTGCGCGCGCCCACGGCCCAGCGGCCCTCCTCGAAACCGAAGAGGTCGGGCACGGCCAGCTGAACGACGCGCAAGACGAGGCCCGCGAGGAGGGCCACCGCGAAGAGCAGGCGGCCCGCGGCCTCGCCGCCCTCGTGGGTTCTCTCCTCCACGGCGCGCGAGTATACGGACGCTCCGGCGTAAGCTCGCGGGATGCCCCGGCTGGCCGTCACCATCATCGCGCGCGACGAGGAGGACCGGCTCCCGGCCGTGCTCGCTTCCGTGCGCTTCGCCGACGAGATCGTCGTCGTGGTGGATGCGGCCACGAAGGACCGCACCGAGGAGATCGCCCGCGCGGCCGGCGCCCACACGCTCGTGAGGATCTTCGACGGCTTCGGGCCGCAGAAGAACGCCGCGGCCGACCTCACCACCGCACCCTGGATCCTCTCGCTGGACGCCGACGAGGCCGTTTCCCCCGCGCTCGCCAAGGAGATCGAGAGCCTCTTCACGCGGCTGTCCGAGTCGCCCGCGCGCGGCGAGACGGTGGGGTACCGCATCCCGATCCGGCTCCACTTCCTGGGGCGCACGCTGCGCTTCGGGCGCGACACGGTGGTGAAGCCCGTACGCCTCTACCACCGCGCGTTCGCGCGGTTCACGAACGCGCCCATCCACGAAAGGGTCGTGCCCGAGGGTCCCGTCGAGGTGCTGCACGGCTCGGTACTCCACCGCTCGTATCGCGACCTCGCCCACTACCTCGAGAAGCTGGACCTCTACACGACGCTCGCGGCGGAGGCCCGCTTCGAGGCGCGCCGGCGGGCCACGCGCCTGCTGCCGCTCCGCGTGGGCTGGGAGCTCTTCGACCGCGCCGTGCTGCGGCTCGGAATCCTGGACGGGCGCGAGGGCCTCACGTGGGCCATGCTCTCGCCGGGCAACACGCGCCTCAAGAACCACCAGCTCCGGGAGCTGTGGAGGAAGGCCGGAGCCGGCTCGTGATCGGGGCGGCACTCTCGGGCGTCGCTC
>CAZXSG010000058.1:9405-10674 GCA_964643185.1 uncultured Holophagales bacterium | reverse complement strand
AGCTCGAGGGTGAACCCGGGATGAGGCGCAGCCTGCTTCGGTATGCCGAGATCCTGAAGCTTCGCGCGGAGCCGAAGAACGTGAGGATCGCGGCCTATCGGGACGCGATACGCGGCGGATCGGCCGAGCTCCCGGGGGGTGCGGAGGTCCTCAGACTCGACGCCATGCGGTGGGCGGCCGAAGAGGGCCTCGAGGAGCTCGAGGGCGAGCTGAGGGAGCACGCCGGTGAGTTCGACACGCCAGGCGGGAATCCTGCTTACTACTTCCTGCTCCTGGAGCTTCGCAAGGGTGCTGCCGACCTGTACGATGCGAGGAGGAGGGAGCTTCAGTTCTACCGTTCACTGGGACCGGAGGCGGCGAGGAGGCTGAGGCACGATCGTACGCTCCGCGATGCGTTTCTCTGGGCGGCGAAGAACAGTTGTGAGGGCCAGGATGCTGAGGGGTGCGCCGCCGCTCGGTCGATTCTCGAGGGAGTTCTGAGCACGCCGGACGCGGAGCGTTCGGAGGAGCAGGACAGGACGGAAGGCGTTCTTCGCGAGGCCTACGGGTCGCTTTCAAAGTGGAGAAACCAGAGATGAAGACGGTCTTTCCGGGGCTGTCGGTCCTTTTCGGGGCCCTTGTTGCTGTTGTGTCCGTCACGGTGGCGAAGCCAGTGGCTTTCTGTCAGGCGGCGGAACGCCCGATTGAGTACGTAGAGGGAGCCGTACTCCTGGAGGCCGCAGCGAGGAACGATCTGAGCCAGAGTGTCGTTGCTGAGGCAGCCAGCGCCTGCGCGGCGAGGCCGGCACGTTGTACTGAGCGAACCAAGAGGGTGATCTCTGCCCTTTCGTTGGCCTGGCAGCCGTCGTCGGCATCGCCAGAGGCCGGGCTCCCCGACGTCGAAGTCTCCGTCCTACCCACGTGGGCTCGAGTTTCAGAGGAGAGCTGCCGCGAGGGGCTGCGGGAACGACCGCTGCGCGCACAGATGGCGTGCACGCTGGTGGCGGTGGCTGGATTGGAACGAGTTGGCGTCCGGAGCGATCCAGTAAGGGAGGCGTTGCTTTGGCTGTCGGCGGATGAGTGCACTTCCCTGCCGTCGGGCTTGCAGGCGACTTGCTCGGCGGTTGGATCCGGACGTTTTCGGGACGGCTTGGTCTGGTGGGCGGTTACTGGACTCGAAGCCTCCGAAGGAGAAGGTGAAAGGGTTCGGCTCATTCGGTCCCTGTGTCTGGGAGATCTGCACAAGCTACACATGTTTGTGGACATCTGCACTGAACCACATGTTCTGTC
>CAZXSG010000058.1:0-9395 GCA_964643185.1 uncultured Holophagales bacterium | reverse complement strand
GGGGCGGTCCCTGGACTCGAAGCCGGCATAGGCGACGGGGAGAGGGTTCCGCTCATGCTGACCCCGTGGCGAGTGGAGCGGAACACGTTGATCATTTTTGGAGAGATCTCTACTGATCCAGAGTTGCGTCCCTATGTGCGCGTTCTGTACCGTTGGTTCGCACGCTCACCGAAGAGCCGATGGGACGCATGGGCCACGATCGAGAGGGAGTTCGATGTTCGGCCGGATGTCGACACGAAGCCGCTGAGGTTGGAAGATGTCCGGGTCCCCGCGCGGCAGGCAACCCAAGAGCAGAGATAGCCGCTCCTCGACCTGCCCCGATGCTTCAGCGCTTCAGGCCGAGCTTCTCGTACACGACGTGGGGTGACGCGAACGTCAGCTCGAAGCCCTCGACCTCGGGACGCGCGAACCGGTACGCTTGCTCGTGGAAGAGCGGCAGCACGATGGCCGCTGCTTCTTCCGGGGTTCGATGTGAGTGGTTTACAGCGGGCCGAGCGGCGTAGACTCGCTCCATCATGCGGTGGAAGGGGATGGACCTCGCTTGACCCGTCGTCATATGACTCAGCGGTGCCCACACAGATGTGGCTCGCAATTGACAGGCCGTTCTGGCTATGGCTCACTCAAGACTATGTCGATAGGGGTCTTCCGGATCGTTCTATTCAACGGTTCTTTGGCGAGAGGTCGCCGATCTGTGAGTCCGAAAATAGGAGCTGCCGATGAGACGAATAGGCGAAGGGGCTCTTGAACTTGTCGTCGGAGGAATGTTGGCATTGGCAGCTTTGTCTTGGATGGCGTCCAAGCCTGGGTTTGTTACTCTGCCCTCGATTGGTGCAGCTGACCTCGAGAATCTCCTGTGGACAAGGCATCATCTTCGTAGTCCCCATGATGTACTCGTTCTCGCCGATATTGTGTTGGCATGTTGGGCGGCCGGATGCGTCGTAGTCTCCGCTGTACGCCGGATCGCTCGGAGGCGCCTCGCGACTTCCTCCGGGCTTCCGTGGGGGATTGGGGTCGTTCTGGTGATTCTCCTGGCCCTCCAAGTGGCTCTCTTCCTTGGATCCCCTCTATCGCGGGACGGACGGATCTCTATTGTAGGTCCGATTCCTGGTGATGATTCAGCGGTTGTCGGCGGAAAGGTTTACCTGAAGGGAGACTACGGAGCCATTCCGCTGGCGTTCTGTAGCTTCGCTGTGACAGTCTGCTTCCTGAGCGACTTCGTCATGAGATTGTTGTCGCGTGCGGCCCGCGAGAGTCGCACTGCCAGAACGCACGCGGAGGAAGGTAATCAACAGCTGGACCAAGCCTCGGGGCCGGGATCTTCGGACGGGAACCCAGAGAGATCCGCGGAGCATTCGGAACCGGCTGGCAAACGTGATCGCACATGAAATTGCCGTGGGTGACTTTCCGGTGAATGATGATCGATCGATCGAGACATTCTTCCGGGCGAGGTTGGCGCTATGTCCCACAACGGGTGCCAACGGAAGAACGTGCGGACGATGAAACCGCTTGCGCGGCTTGCGTGTCTCGGTTTGGTCTTCGTCGTGGGCAGGTGGTTGATCAGTTATTCAGGTGCCGGCGGCGGAGGCTGGTCTGTGGCTGCTTGGTGGAACGAATGCAGCTTCTGGTCGCGACTCGGACTAGTGTGTGCCGGTCTGTGCGTCATTGCGAACGCGACGTTGGAGCTGCTGGAGCCCTCTGCGGTAAGGAATGCCGTGCGTCGTCTGAGATGGCTATTCGCGCTCGTCATTGTTTTCGTTGGGTTGACCGTGATTGCTGCATCCGGCCCTGGCGCGCGCCGATTGAGTATCGATGGGGTCACCGTGAGGGCCGGAGGGCTTTGGGTGTTCATGGCCACCATGGCAGTGTTGCTGTCCATGGGTATGTTTGGCAATGAGGCTGCTATGCGTTCCAGGCGGCCATCCTTGGGTATCATGACGGGAGCGTTGCGAGTGTCCGCGGTCGCGGCACTGGTCGTGTCCGGTTTCGAGGGATTCGAGTTTACGACTGGCTGGGGGCTTGAGCCAGGCAGCATAGGGCCTGGACTGGTGGCAGGTGTATTTGGCATCGCCGCCGCCGTTCTGGCGCTGCTGACGATCATGGTTGGCGCTGTTGCTAGCTGTCTAGGTCCACGAATAGGCCCAAGCGCTCCGAACAATCAGACCGTGGGCGCCCCTTGAGGCGCAATCTCCCAGCCGCATTCAGCGCTTGAGGCCGAGCTTCTCGTACACGACGTGGGGCGACGCGAACGTCAGCTCGAAGCCTTCGACTTCGGGACGCGCGAACCGATACGCCTGCTCGTGGAAGAGCGGCAGCACGATGGCCTTCTCGCGGACGACGTCCTCGAGCTGGCGGTAGATCTCGTGGCGCTTGCGCGGGCTCGTCTCCGCTCGCCCCTGTGCCACGAGCCGGTCTACCTCGGGCGTTCCCGCGAGGCGCCCAAAGAGCCCTTCCTGCGTGTGCAGGATCCCGTGGAAGAAGTTGTCGGCGTCGGGATAGTCCGCGATCCAGCGCGACAGGAAGACGTCCACCTGCAGTGAGTCGATCACCTCGCGGTAGCGCGGGCTCGTCTCGTTCTCCTTGATCGGGTCCGCCCGGAAGCCCCGCTCGCGGAACGCCGCGAACAGTTCCTGTGAGAGGGACGCGTAGGACCCGTTGAAGATCGAGTGCACGAACGCCGAAAGGTGCGTCTCCGTGGTGAGCGACGGCGCGCCGCCCGAGACGACCGGCGCCGGCGGATCCCAGGAAAGGAGCCCGGGCGGCGTCAGTGTGTTCGCGGGGACGCCGAGGCGCCCAATGCGCCGCTTCACGAGCCCGGCGACGTCCAGCGAGCGCACGAAGTCGCGGCGGCGCTTCTCGTCGGCCATGGGGCCGCGGCGCAGGTTGAAGATCGCGAAGTACGTCGAGAGGCTGGGCGTCTCGCGGTATCGCGCGTTCAGGTTCTTGTCCTGCCGGAGCTCGTCCACGTCGCCCGGCATCACGTTCCAGGCGAGATGGAAGCGGCCGCTCCGGAAGCCCGTGAGGATCTCCGCGGGCGGCACGTTCATCGTGAACGTGAGGCCCTCGGCCCGCGGATACCCGGGGCGCCAATAGTCGGGGAAGGCCTCCAGCTCGAGCCTCCGGGCCGGCTCGAACCGCGTCACACGGAACGGGCCCGTGCCCGCCGCGCCCTCGCGGTAGCTGCCGAAGACGTCCTCGACGCCCTCGGGCAGGATCGCCGACGGCGCGAATGTGAGGAACGCGGGGAAGAACGAGACCGGCTCCTCCAGCTCGAGCACGAACTCGTGAGTGCCCAGGATGCGGAAGCCCTCGAGCCCGACAGTGGGATCCTGGATGAACCTCTGCGCGCCTTTCACAGGGAACAGCACCCAGCGGTTCTGGCTGTCCTTCGTGCGAAGCAGCCGCTCGAACGTCCAGCGCACGTCGCGCACCGTCATCAGACGCCCGTTGTGGAAGCGCACGCCGTCGCGCAGGCGGAAGCGGAACCTCCGCCCGCCGTCCAGCGCCTCGAACTCCGAGGCCAGCCACGGCACGATGCGCGCGCCGTCGGTCTCCCGCGTCAGCGTCTCGAAGACGTTGGGGAGCACCTCGCTCTGCCACACGAGGAAGACGCGAGCCGGGTCGATGTCGGCCACGTCGCCGGCGATGGGCACCGAGACGACGCCGCTCCCCTCGGCCTGGCGCGCGCCCGCGAGGCTCTCGTGCGGCGCGACGCCGAGCGATTCGAAGTTGACGAACGGTGCCGTGGAGCGGAGCGTCAGCCCGCGCACCCTGGGATGCACGGCGCGGACGTCGGTGTCGTGGAAGAGCGGGAGCAGCACGGCGCGCTCGTCGAGGTGGCTCTCGATCTTCTGGTAGAGCCGCTCGCGCGCCTCGGGGCGGCCCTCGCTCCGCGCGTCGAGGATCAGCGCGTCCAGCTCGGGCGAGGAGTGGAAGCCGCGGAAGATCCCGGCCGACGAGTCGAAGAGCGTGAACGTGAAGTTGTCGGGATCGTCGTAGTCGGCGTTCCAGCGCCCGATCATGAGATCCATCTCGAAGCGGCGCTCGAGGAACGAGGGCATCGTCGTGGTGCCCACCACGACGTGGATCCCGGCCTCGGCCCACGTGGCGAGGAGCGCGTCGAGGAACGCGCGGTAGCGGCCCAGGAAGAGCGGGTGCACGGCGGCCGTGAGCGTCACGGGAAGGGTCTCGCCCTCGAGCTGCCGCGCGATTTCCTCGGCGGCGAGGCGCGGCCGGCGACGTCCCGGGTCGTGCCCGAGGATGCCCGGCGGGAAGAAGCTCGTGGCCGGCTCGACGCCCTGCCCGAGCGAGCGCCGCACGATGTCGTGAGGGCGTGGCAGGCCCAGGAGTACCCGCGCGAGGCCCTTCCTCTTCCCGAGAAAGCGATCGTTGAGGAGCACGAAGTAGGAGTTGCGGCGCGGGCACTCGGTGAGCGACGTGCGGAACGCGCGGTCGCGCGAGAGCTCCTCGAGGCTCTCGGGCGGCAGGTTGCCCGCGACGTCCACCTCGCCCGCGCGGAGGGCCGCGACGACCTCCTCAGGACGCATTCCGAGGCGACAGACCAGCTGCGCCAGTCGCGGCGGCTCGTCGCTCTTGCGGAGCGGGTTTCGCGCGAGGACGACCCAGCTCTCGTTGGCCTCGGCGACCACGAAGGGCCCCGTGCCGTGGAGCGCGGGACGCCCCTTGGGGTCGACGCCTTCGCGCAGCACCATGGTCTCGGGGTGCGTGAGGAGGATGGGGTAGATCGGGAGCGGCTCGTCGAGCGTGAGGCGCAGGCGGCCGTCGTCGAGCACCTCGATGCCGATGATCTCGTCGGTCTCGCCGCGCAGGAAGGCCTGAGTCCCGGTGAGGGCCGCGAGGCCCGCGGGCAGGATGTCGGCGGCGGCCCGCGCCGCGCGCTCGAACGACGACTTCACGGCCGCCGCGGAAAGCGGCCGCCCGTCGTGGAACAGCACGCCGGGCGCGAGCGAGAACACGAAGACGCGGCCGTTCTCGAGCGGCCCCCAGCGGGACGCGAGGCGGCCCGTGAGGTGGCCGCGGGAGTCGATCGCGGCCAGCGTCTCGCAGACGTTCGCGATGACCTCCACGTCCTCGTCGAGCCGCACGCGAGCCGGGTCGAGGGAGTGAGGCGTCGTGGCGAGCGCCACCGTGAGCGTGCCGCCCCGCGGGAGGTCGTGGTCGTCCCCGTCGCCCTGTGGGGCATGGGACCACGCCTGGTCGAGGTAGGCCCGGGCCCTCTCGAAATCGCCGCGCAGGTTCGCGAGTGTCGCGCCGAGCGAGAAGAGCCGCGCGAGAACCCCCGGCTGTGCCGTCTCGCGGCGCCGCGTGAGGGCCCGGTCGATCCACTTGCGGGCCTCCTCGGCGCGAAGCGCGTCCCAGGCCGTCTCGGCGCCCAGGAGGAGGGTCTCGAAGAGGCCCTCCTCGTCGCCGCTGTCGACCTGGGCCTCGGTCGCCAGCTCGATCTCGCGGAGCGCCGACGCCGTGTTGCCGGCCATGCGGTGCGCGCGCCCCAGCACGAGCCGCACCTCGAGCGTCTGAGCGGCGCCCTCGCGGCCGTCGCCTTCCAGAAAGTCGAGGACGGTCCGCGCGACGCGAATGGCTTCCTCGGCACTGAAGGAATCGAGGCTCTTCTTCGCGAGGGCGAGGCCGTAGCCGACGACCTTCTCCTCGGCGTCGGCCTCGCCGAAGTGGTGCACGAGCTGCGGGTACACGCGGTCCAGCCGGCCCGCGTGGCGGCGCTCGAGCTCCTCGGCGTACTTCAGGTTCAGCGAGCGCCGCCGCCGTCTCGGCAGGGCCGCGTAGATCACCTCGCGGAGGACGCCGCTCGGAAACGAGAGCCGGTCGCCGCGGGACAGACGCTCTTCTTCGAGGAAGCCCGATTCGAGGAGCCCGTCCACGAGGTCCTCGAGGCCGTCCTCGCCGGCCAGGAACGCGAGGTCGGCGTACGAGAACGTCCTCCCCAGCACCGAGGCCAGCGAGAGAACCTCGCGTGGACGCGCGGGGAGGCGCTCCAGGCGGCGCTCCACGGCCTGCTGGATCGTGGCCGGAAGGGCGTCGGATCCGAGGCCCGCCGTGCGCACGAGGGCGTGGCGTCCGCTCGAGTCCTGCCTTATCCCCGAGGAGTCCACGAGCGTGCGCACCAGCTCGCGCGTGAAGTACGGGTTGCCCTCGGTGGCGGCGAAGAGCCGCGCGAGCAGCTCGTCCTCGATCTTCTGCGTCCCGAGGAGGCTCTCCACGAGCCTCTTGTGATCGTCCTGCGCGAGCGGCTTGAGAAGGAGCTTCGAGAACCGCCGGTCGCCCTCGAAGCCCTCCACGAGCGCGAGGAGCGGATGGCGCTTGTCGACCTCTTCGCTCCGATAAGTGCCCACGAAGAGCGTGGGCGTCGGGCCCATGCGCCGCACGGCGTACTGGAGCGCCTCGAGCGAGGCGTCCGCGAGGTGCAGGTCCTCGAACGCGAGGATGACGGGGCGTCCCCGCCCGATGCGCACGAGCGCGCGGGCCAGGAGCTCGAAGATGCGGTTACGGTCCAGCTCGCGGCGCGGAGGATTCTCGCCGGGACCCGGACTCTGGGAGCGCGCCGGAGGCGTTTCCGGGCCCGGAGGGCTGATCGAAAGCGACCCTGATGACTTGTTGAGCGCCGACCGGAAGTCCTCGATCTCGGTGAGCTGGGGAAACAGCGTGACGAGGTCCTCGGCGAGGTCGGCGAAGTCGCTCTGCTTCGTCGTGCCCGAAGACGTCGGCGGCAGCGCGCGAAAGAACGCCTGGATGAGGTCGCAGAAACCCTGGTACGGAAACGACCGATCCTGGTCCGCGAGGCGCCCCGAGAAGAACGGCACCTTGCGGAAGCGGGCGAGGGTCTCGAGCTCCTCGAGGAGGCGCGTCTTGCCCACGCCCGTCTCGCCCGAAACGAGGACGAGCTGGGCGTCGTTGATCATGGCCGTGTTGAGCCGCCTCTGCAGCTCGGCCAGCTCGTTCTCGCGGTCCACGAGGGGCAGGCGCTGCGCCCTCTCGCGGCCCGGCGTGGCCGGCTCGTGCGCCAGAGACTTGTCGCGCTCGCTCTCGGCCATGTGCGACTGATAGCGCTTGAGCGCGTCCGCGAGGGCCCCGGCCGTGGCGTGGCGCCGCGCGGGGTCCTTGTGGAGGCAGTCCATGATGATCGATTCCAGCTCGGGGTTGAGGCTCGCGCCGAGCGAGCGAGGTGTGGGCGGCGCCTCGTGCGCGATGCGGTAGCACACGGCCGCGAAGTCACCGGAGAACGGCGGCTCGCCGGTGAGGCACTCGAAGAGCACGACGCCGAGGGAATAGATGTCGGTCCGGGCGTCGATGGGCTCCGAGGTGACCTGCTCGGGGCTCATGTAGGCGATGGTGCCCACGATGTCTCCGGCGTTCGTGAGGCGGTTCTCCGTGGACGCCGTGGCCAGGCCGAAGTCGGTCACGCGGATCCAGAGGCCCTCGGGCTTCCTCCGCGCGACGAGGAGGTTCTCGGGCTTCACGTCGCGGTGGACGACGCCCTGCGCGTGGGCGGCGTCGAGCGCCAGCGCCGTCTGGAGACCCACCTCCACGATGTCGCCGAGCTTCAGCGTGCCCTTGGCGAGCTCGGCCCTGAGGCTCTCGCCGGGCACGAGCGGCATGATGAAAAAGAGCGAGCGGTCGTGCTGGCCGATGTCGTGGACGGGCACGATGCCCGGGTGCTCGAGCCGGGCCACGATGCGGGCCTCCCGCCGGAAGCGCTCTTCCTTCTCGTCGGTCAGGAGGCTCGCCGTGAGCACCTTGATCGCGACGTCGCGCTCGAGGATCGGATCCCGCGCGAGGTACACGACGCCCATGCCCCCGCGGCCCAGCTCGCGCAGGATCTCGTAGCGGTCGAGGAGCTTCGTGCCGATCACGGGACGGTGCTCCACGAAGGGAGTGACGTCCCGCACGCGCGTGTCTCTTGCCGGGGCATCGCGTGCGGATCATAAAGAGCCCGGCTTAAACTTTGTCCACCATGAAGCGTTTCTGGATTTCCCATGCCCGCTGAAGGACGGAAGGTCGCCGCCGGCTACACGAGCGTGGGTGGGACGGGCGGGACCGGTGGCGGCTGCGCCATCGCGTTCGGCTTCCCGTTCATGGCGGCCGGGCTCGGCATGCTCGCCGTCGGGCTCGGGGCGTTCGGGACGTTCGAGGGTCCTCTGATCGTCATGGTGGCGATGGGCTGCGTCTTCTTCGCGGCGGGGTTCTTCGTGTCGTACCAGGGGATCTCGTCGATCCTGGCGCTCAAGGCCGCGGCCCGGCGCCAGGCCGAGCACCCCGGCGAGCCCTGGTACGTCGACCACGCCTGGGATCCCTCCGGTGCCACCCATGGCGGGATCAAGGGCCTCATCGGCGGATTCCTCGGGCTCCTCTTCTTCGCCGGCTTCCTCACGCCGTTCAACTGGTGGGCCTGGTTCTCGAACGACGGCGTGCTGCCTGTGAAGATCATCGTCAGCCTGTTCGACCTGATCCTCCTCGCCTGCGTCTTCGCGTGGGTGTACGAGGTCCTCCGGCGCACGAAGTACGGAGTCAGCGTGCTGCGCTTCGGGACGTTCCCGTTCTTCCTCGGTGAGCCGCTCACCGTCTACCTGCAGGGCGCCTCGCGCATCGCGGGCTACACGAAGCTCACGGCCACGCTGCGCTGCGTGGAGGAGGTCACGGAGAGGAAGACGAGCACCGATTCGAACGGGCGCACGACGACCACCCAGACCACCGTCGGCTACATCGTCTGGGAGGAAGCCCGCACGTTCGCGCCCGGCGAGGTCAAGCTTCCCGAGGCCGGCAAGGCCCGGCTCCTCCAGCTCTGGCGCCCGAAGGACGAGCTGTCGGAGTGGCGCCTGGAGTTCGACGTGCCGCAGGGAGACGGTGCGCGCCCGTCGCAGCTCCTGAACGACGACAACAAGTACGTGTGGCAGCTCGTGATCTCGGCCGAGACCCCGGGCCTCGACTACGACGCAACGTTCCTCCTCCCCGTCTACGCCCGCTGAGACCGGCGGTCCGGTAGAACCGCAGCATTCGTAGAATGCGGGATCGCTCCTGGCGATCAAGACCACATGAAGCAACCTGCGATACCGCCCGAGGTGGCCGAGGCTCTCCACGAGCTTCAGCTCTACTTCGCCGACACCATGCCGCCGCTCATGGCCGTGGACGCCGTGGAGACGCTGATGAACCAGCCGCCCGCGCTCACCGGCGAGGTCATCAACGGCTGGGCGGCGGGGCAGTACCAGGGGCGCGGCGCGTCGGTGCCGTTCTCGGATCTCCTCTTCCACGCGGTGAAGAAGATCCACCTCCTCGGCGAGTACAAGCTCGTCGAGGCCGCGCGGGTCGTGCGCTTCATCGCCTCCCTCGCCCCCATCGTCGAGCAGCTCTGCCCGTCCGGGGACCGG
>CAZXSG010000057.1:0-10675 GCA_964643185.1 uncultured Holophagales bacterium | reverse complement strand
CTCGAGCCGGCGCGACGCGATCGAGAAGCTCGCGAAGGGCGTCGCGAAAGCCGGGCGCCGCCCGGCCGCCGTCGTGAACGCGTCCGCCGTCGGCTACTACGGCAACCGGGGCAGCGAGGAGCTGTCCGAGGAGAGCGCGCCCGGAACGGGCTTCCTCGCCGAGACGACGGTCGCCTGGGAGAGCGCGACGAAGGCGTTCGAGGACCTCGGGCTCCGCACGGTGCGCATCCGGATCGGGGTCGTCCTGGGGAAGGAGGGCGGTGCGCTCGGAAAGATGCTCCTCCCCTTCCGCATGGGCCTGGGCGGGCCGGTCGGCTCGGGCGACCAGTTCATGAGCTTCATCGGCGCGGAGGATCTCGTCTCCCTCTTCGTTTACGCGCTCGATCACGAGACCGCGCGGGGCTCTTGGAACGGCACCGCGCCCAACCCCGTCACGATGGACGAGTTCGTGAAGACGCTGGGCGCCGTGCTGGGACGGCCCGCGGTGCTGCCCGTGCCCTCCTTCGCTCTGAAGCTGGCGCTCGGCGAGATGGCCGCGATTCTCCTCGAAGGGCAGCGCGTTCTCCCGAAGCATCCCCTCGCGGCGGGCTTCACGTTCGCGCATCCCACGCTCCGGAGCGCTCTGAAGTCCGAACTCTCCTCCTGATCGGCCCCAACCTTCGATATCCTTGCCCGCTCACATGAGCAACGTCGGAACGAGCGTCCCCCGCACGGACGGGCCTGCGAAGGTCGTGGGCACGGCGAAGTACGTCGACGACCTCTCGATGCCGGGCATGCTGCACGGAGCAACGCTCCGGAGCCCGGTGGCCCGCGGAATCCTGAAACGCATCGTCAAGGACCCGGCGTTCGACTGGAACGGCATCACGTTCGTCGACGCGACGGACGTGCCCGTGAACATCGTCGCGCTCATCCAGGACGACCAGCCCGTGCTCGCGGGGCGCGAGATCCGCCACCGCTACGAGCCCCTCGCGCTGATCGCCTGCGACGACCCGCTGCGGCTCGCCCGGGCCGCGCGCCACGTGACGTTCGAGATCGAGCCGCTCCCCGCGATCTTCGATCCGCGGGCCTCCTTCGAGCGCAAGGAGATCCTCGCGCCGCCCGACAACGTCTTCGGCCGCTACCGCATCACGAAGGGCGACGCCGAGGCGGCCCTCGCGAGCTGCGAGGTGGTGGTCTCGGGCACGTACTCCGTGCACCACCAGGAGCAGCTCTACATCGAGCCCCAGGGCGTCATCGCCTGGTTCGACGAGCGGGGCGCTCACGTGCACGGCTCGATCCAGTGTCCGTACTACGTGCAGAAGGGCGTGAAGAAGACGTTCGTCCTCACCGATTCCGACGTCGACGTCGTGCAGACGGTCACCGGCGGCGGCTTCGGCGGCAAAGAGGAGTACCCCACCGTCATCTCGCTCCACGCGCTCCTTCTCGCGAAGAAGTCCCGCCGGCCCGTGAAGATGATCTACGACCGGCAGGAAGACATCGAGGCGACGACGAAGCGGCATCCCGCCGAGATCGGCATCGTCACGGGCTGCGACAAGGACGGCACGCTCCGGGCGATCTCGATCCACGTGCTCATGGACGGCGGGGCGTACGTGACTCTCACACCCGTGGTCCTGTCGCGCGGGATCCTCCATGCCGCGGGCGCGTACCGCTGGGAGCACGTCCTCGCCGAGGCCGTGGCCGTCGCGACCAACACGCCGCCGAACGGCGCCTTCCGCGGTTTCGGCGCGCCGCAGACGATCTGGGCGGTGGAGCGTCACCCCGACAAGGTCGCCCGGCAGCTTGGAATGGACCCGCTCGTCCTCAAGTCCAACAACGTGCTGCGCCTCGGCGACACCACGGCCACCTCGCAGACGCTCAAGGAGTCGGTCGGCATCGGCGAGTGCATCGAGAAGGCCCGAGCGTCGAGTGACTGGGACGCCAAGCGCGCGCGTGGCGCGGTCGTCGAGGGTCGCAAGGCCCGCGGCATCGGCGCGTGCGTCTTCATGCACGGTGCGGGCTTCACGGGCTCGGGCGAGCGGCGCCTCAAGGGCCGCGTCGCGCTCGACATCCTCCTCGGCGGGCGTGTGCGCATCCGCACGGCGTCGACCGACATCGGTCAGGGCACGGAGACCGTCTTCAGCCAGATCGCGGCCGACGCGCTCGGCATCCCGATGTCTCAGGTCGAGTTCCTCCAGCCCTCCACGGCACGCGTGCCCGACTCGGGCCCCACGGTGGCGTCCCGCACGGTCATGGTCGTCGGCTCGATCGTGGAGGCCGCGGCCCGCGAGCTGAAGGAGCGCATCGACACCGAGCAGGCCGCGACGGGCCTGGACCGGCGCCGCGCGATGGACGCGCTCGTGTTCCGGGCGATGGGAACCGCCGAGCACGTCTACGACACGCCGCGCGACCTCGAGTGGGACGACGCGACGTACCGCGGCGACGCGTACCCCGTGTACGGCTGGGGCTGCGACATCGCCGAGGTCGAGGTGGATCTCGACACGTTCGAAACGAAGGTCCTCGGCTTCTGGGCCGCGGCCGACGTGGGCAAGGCGATCCACCCCACGCACTGCAAGGGACAGATCGAAGGTGGAACGCTCCAGGCCATCGGCTGGGCGCTCCACGAGCAGATCGTGTGGAAGGACGGCGCCATCCTGAACGGCCGCATGACGAACTACATCGTGCCCACGAGCCTCGACGCGCCTCCCTTCACCACGCTCCTCGTCGAGGCGCCGTATTCGCGCGGCCCGGGCGGCGGCGCCAAGGGCATCGGCGAGCTGCCCATGGACGGCGGCGCGCCGGCCATCGCGGCGGCCATCGAGCACGCCACGGGCATCTCCATGGACAACCTGCCCTGCCTGCCCGAAGACCTCTTCGAGCGCGCCCGGAAGGGCGGTGCCGCGTGATCGTGCGTCTCGAGGTCAACGGCGAACGAAGGCTCGTGGATCTCCCGCCGCTCACGCGCCTTCTGGACGCGCTGCGCGGACCTCTCGGTCTCACGGGAACGAAGGAAGGCTGCGGCGAAGGGGAGTGCGGCTCCTGCACGGTGCTCCTCGACGGCGACCCCGTGAACGCCTGCCTCGTCGCGACGGCACAGTGCGAGGGCCGGAGCGTCACCACGGTCGAGGGCCTCGGAGCGCTCGACGGCCGCGCCCGGGAGACGGGCGGCCTATCGCTCCTGCAGACGGCGTTCGTCACCGAGGGCGGCGCCCAGTGCGGGATCTGCACGCCCGGCATGCTGATCGCGGCCGAGGCGCTGCTCCGCGAGACGGTGGACGGCGCGAACCGGAGACCCACCGACACGGAGATCCGCGAGGCCGTGGCCGGCAACATCTGCCGCTGCACGGGCTACCAGCGCATCGTGGATTCGATCGCGCAGGCGGCGGCGCTGAGGCGCCGGGTCTCGCCCGCCGACTGGGTGAAGGAAAACCTCCCGTTCGCCAGGGCCGAGGGCACGAGGGGGCTGCTGTGAGCCTGCCCGAGCTCTCCCTCCATGGCCTCGAACGGCCCGACAGCCTCGGCAGCGTCTGCGAGCGGCTCGCGGAGCGCGCGGCGCGGGGCGAGAAGACGGTTCTCCTCGCCGGCGGAACCGACTGGTTCGTGGAGCGTCACGTGGCACCGGCGTCCGACAGCTCCGAGGCCGACCTCGTCCTCGACGTCTCCCGGCTCGCCGAGCTGCGCGGAATTTCGGTGGCGGGCGACGCGCTCTGGATCGGCGCGGCGACGACGTACCTCGAGCTGCGCCGGCATCCCGTCGTCGCGGCCCGCGTGCCGCTCCTCCCGGCCATGTCGAAAGACGTCGGCGCGGTGCAGATCCAGGCCCGCGGCACGCTCGGAGGCAACCTCGCGACGGCCTCTCCCGCGGCCGACGGCGTGGGCGCGCTGGCCGCCCTCGACGCGACGGTGCACCTCCTCTCGGTGCGCGGCCCGCGGTCGATCGCGATATCGGATTACTTCACGGGCTACAAGAAGAGCGTTCGCGCGGCCGACGAGGTCATCACCGGCTTCACGGTCCAGATGCCGGGCGAGGGCTCCTTCCAGTACTGGAGGAAGGTCGGCACGCGGCTCGCACAGGCCATCTCCAAGGTCGCGCTCGCCGGCGTCGCCGAGGTGTCGGACGGCCAGGTCACGCGCCTCGGGCTCGGCATGGTCTCGGTCGCGCCCACCACGGCGTTCCTGCCCACGGTGCGCGCCCTGGCGCTCCGCCGTCCGCTGGACCGCATCGCCGATTCCGCGCTGGATGCCGCGACGCAGGCCGACGTCTCACCCATCGACGACGTCAGGTCCACGGGCGACTACCGGCGGCATGTCTCGGGCGCCCTCGTGAGGGAGTTTTTCCGCACGCTTCGGCAGCGTTAGGGATTCAGCCCTCCGGGCCCGGAAACGCCTCCGGCGCGCTGGACCAAATTCGCGGTCCTACCAGATCGTCCGGACGCCGCTCCAGGCCTGGATCTCGACATCGCTCGTCAGGAGCGGGAGATCGAGGACGCGGGCGGCCGCGCAGATCAGGCGGTCGAACGTGTCCTCGTTCGGCCCGGCCTCGTCGGCGAGACAAACCTGTTCCGCGTCGAGGGGGAACGGTTGGAACGCCGGGTTCGAGAACAAAACGTCCGTCACTTCGCGTAGCCCAAGGGCCCCGACCCTGATCCTGCGCTTCCTCATGAGGTGCCCCATTTCCCAGAGGACCGCCATGGGTACGTAGGCGATGGCCCGTTGCTCGCGGCAGGCGTCGAGCTGGAGCGTTGCGCGCCGGCCCAATCGTGCGTCCCGGCTCAGGTAGTGGATGAGAGCGTTCGTGTCCGTGACGCAGGCCTCAGCCACGCCGCGCTCTCTTCCGCCGCGTCCTTCGCGCGCCGAAAGGCTCGGCCTCCTCGGCCACCAGGGAGTGCGCCGGAGGCGAGCTCAGGGTGCCGGCGGCGTTCTCCCCGTATTCGCGTTCGGTCTTCTCGAGCGAGGCCTCGAGGTCCTTCCGAACGTCTTCGGCGTGCTTCTCCCAGCCGGTCTCGGGATCGACCAGCCAGGAAAGCATCCCCCGCGGATCCCGAGGTGTCGCGTGGGGATCGAGCCCTCTGGCCCTCAGGACGGCGTGATCCAGCGCTTCGCTCAGGCTCCTGTTCTTCCGGGTCGCGACCTGGGCCTTCAACCACCCGATGGTGGGGAGGCTCAGCGTTACAGAGATCGCCTTTTTCATACGATGACTATACGATAAACTGATCCAGACCGTCCGGATCCGGACGGTGACCGTACGGCCCCGGACGGCGCTCCCTTCGCAAGACCGCATTCCAAGCGGGTTTGCCGTGGCACGGGGGCTGCACTGCACCCTCCCGTGGACCGCCCTCTCGAAGATTCCGTGATCTCCCGCCGACGCAACGTGCGCGTCGCGCTCACCGTGGGCGTCCTTGCGCTCTTCGCCCTCGCGTTCACGAAAGGGACGGACCTGCTCAAGCCCTCGGTGGCGCGGACGCGCCTCCGCACGGCCCGCGTGGACCGGGGCCCGCTCGTCGCCTCGCTCTCGGCCACGGGCACCGTGCTGCCCGCCGTGGAGACGGTGCTCTCGAGCCCCATCGACGCGCGCGTGATGCGCATCCTCAAGCGTCCGGGCGACCGCATCGCCGCCGGCGACGCGATCCTCGAGCTGGACCTCTCCACCGCGCGCCTCGCCGTCGAGAAGCTGGACCGCGATCTCTCTCTCAGAGAGACCCGCGCCGACGAGGCCCGGCTGGCGCTGAAGGCCCGGCTCAACGAGCTCCTCAGCCAGCGCAAGGTGCGCGAGGTGCGTCTCGAGTCCGCCCGCGCGCGGGCGGCCCAGTCGCGCAAGCTCGCATCCGAGGGCCTCGTCTCCGGCGAGGTCCTCAGGGAGTCCGACGCCTCGGCCCGCGAGGCCTAGATCGAGCTCGCCCAGACGGAAGAGGCCGCGCGGATCGCCGGCGAGAGCTCCGAGGCCCAGCTCCGCGGCCTCGCGCTCGAGATCGCGACGCTCCGCGCCGAGCGCGCCGAGGCCGAGAGGCAGCGCCTGCTCGGAACGACCCGCGCCGAGCGCTCCGGCGTCCTCACGTGGACGCTCACCGAGGAGGGCGCGCCCGTGCGCCGCGGGGACGTTCTCGCGCGCCTCGCCGACCTCGCGAGCTTCCGCGTCGACGCCACGATCTCGGAGATCCACGCGCAGAAGCTCGTGCGCGGAACGCCCGTGGTCGTGAGGGTGAACGACGTGGAGCTGGCCGGCTCGATCGTGAACGTGAACCCCGCGCTCTCGGCCGGCGTCGCGACGTTCACGGTCGCCCTCGAGGACGCGGCGAACGCCGTCCTCCGCGCGAACCTGCGCGTCGACGTCCTCGTGCTCACCGACCGGCGCGACGGCGTGCTGCGCCTGCCGCGCGGCGCGTTCGCCCGCGGCGAAGGGCTCGAGAACGTCTTCGTCGTCAAGGGGGACCGGGCCGTCCGGCACAAGGTGACGCTCGGCGTCTCGAGCCTCACGCATTTCGAAGTTCTCTCCGGCCTCGCCGAAGGCGACGAGGCCGTGATCTCAGACACCACCGACTACGTGCATGCAAGAGAAGTGAGGATCCGATGAACCTGGCCACTGCCCTGAAGGCTCAAGAAGCCCCGCGAATCGCTCCGGCCGGCCCACCGGCCATCTCCCTGCGGGGCGTCGAGAAGGTCTACCGCACCGACCGCATCGAGACGGTCGCCCTCCAGAGCCTCAACCTCGAGGTCGGGAGCGGCGAGTTCCTCTCGATCATGGGCCCCTCGGGCTGCGGCAAGTCCACGCTCCTCAACGTGATGGGCCTCCTCGACCGCCCCTCGAACGGCGAGGTCTCGCTGGGAGGCCGCGTCGTCTCGAGCTACAAAGACAAGGACCTCGCCGCCCTCCGCAACAAGGAGATCGGCTTCGTCTTCCAGAGCTTCCACCTCATCAACGACCTCACCGTCGTCGACAACGTCGAGCTGCCGCTCCTCTACCGCACGATGTCCGGCAAGGAACGGCGGCGGCTCGCGCTCGAGGCGCTCGACAGGGTGAGCCTCTCCTCGCGCGTTCACCACTTCCCGTCACAGCTCTCGGGCGGCCAGCAGCAGCGCGTCGCCGTGGCCCGGGCCATCGTGGGCAAGCCGCGCCTCCTCCTCGCCGACGAGCCCACCGGCAACCTCGACAGCGCGATGGGCGACGAGATCATCTCGATCCTCACCGAGCTGAACGAACGGGACGGCGCGACGGTCGTCATGGTCACGCACGACGAGCGGCAGGCCGCAAAAACCCAGCGCATCGTCCGGCTCTTCGACGGCCGCCAGGTCCACTGAGGAGACCACCATGCTCCGCAGCACGCTCCTCATCGCCTGGAAGGTCCTCACACGCCGCAAGTTCTTCGCCGGCGTGAGCCTCTTCGGCATCGCCTTCACGCTCGGCACCCTCACCGTCGCGGCCGCTCTCTTCGATCAGATCGTGGGCGCGCGGGCCCCGGAGGTGAACGCCCACCGCACCATCGGCGTTTACTCGGTGATGCTGGGCGGCGAGAACATGCAGAACAACGGTCCCGGCGGCTACGCGCTCTTCGACCGGTTCACCCGCGGCATCCCCAACGTCGAGCTCATGTCGATTCACTCCATGCCCTATTCGGTCTTCTCCTATCAGGGTGGGAGCCGCAGGAAGCTCTACTTCAAGAAGACCGACGGGGAGTTCTGGAATCTCCTGCGCTTCGACTTCCTCGAGGGCGGCCCCTACACAGAGAAAGACGTCGCCGAGGGCCGCTTCCTCGCGGTGATCAACCAGGCGACCCGGGAGCGCTTCTTCGGCGATGGCCCCGCCGTGGGGAAAACGCTCGAGGCCGATGGCCAGACGTTCACGGTCGCGGGCGTCGTCCCCAACCTGTCGCTCCTGAGGTTTGCCGTCAGCGGAGACGTCTGGGTGCCGCACACCACGAGCCGCTCCACGAGGTACCGCCTGGAATCGGAGCTGATCGGCGGCTACATGGCGTTCTATCTCGCGCGGTCGAAGGCCGACATCCCGGGCATCCAGGCCGAGTTCATCTCGCGCATGAAGGCCGTTCCCATGCCGTCGAAGCTGTACGACCGGATCGTCGCGGTCCCCGAGACGATGCTGCAGAACGTCTCCCGAAACCTGTTCGCGAACCGGGACGCCGTCGCGAGCGCCAAACCCATCGTCATCGCGCTCGCCCTCTTCACCGTCGCGTTCATGGTGCTCCCCACGCTCAACCTCGTGAACCTCACGGTGAGCCGCACGCTGGAGCGTTCCTCGGAGATCGGCGTCCGCCGGGCTTTCGGAGCGTCGCGCGGCGCCCTCGTGTGGCAGTTCCTCGTCGAGAACGTGTTCCTGACCCTGCTGGGCGCGGCCTTCGCGTTCGTCTTCGCGGGGATCGCCCTCGCGATCCTCAACCGCGCGGACCTCCTGCCCTACATGCAGCTCGAGCTCAACGCGCGGGTCATGGCCGTGGGCCTCTTCCTCGCGCTCTTCTTCGGCGTCTTCTCCGGGGCATACCCGGCCTATCGCCTGTCGCGGCTGGACCCCGTGACCGCGCTCCGTGGAGGTGCCCATTGATCCGTCATCTGTTCGTCCTCGTGTGGAACCGCAAGCGCACGAACGCGCTCCTCGCGGCCGAGCTGTTCGTCTCGTTCCTGGTGCTCTTCGGCGTCGTCACGACGGCCGTCTACACGGTCCGGAAATGGTCGCTGCCGACGGGGGTCGTCTACCACGACGTCATCGACGTGGAGATCGACACCCAGGGCGAGCGCCGGAAATTCACCCCGGCGGACTCCGAGCTGTTCCGCCAGGTCGCGGCCGCCGCCCGGGCGCTCCCCGAGGTCGAGGCCGTCGCGGCCGGCAACCCCGCGCCGTTCACGCAGTCCAGCTGGCGCACCGACTTCACGCTCGAGAACGGCAGGCAGGTGCGCTATGCCGCGGGAGCCGTCACCGACGAATGGGCCGACGTCCTCTCGCTGCAGGTGACGCGGGGCCGGTTCTTCAGCCGGGAGGACGATGCGGCCAAGGGCTTCCGGCCCATCGTCATCACCGAGCAGCTCGCCCGGGAGACGTTCGGCGACGAGGACCCCATCGGCAAGGAGCTGGGCGCGAGGGCCCCCGACGACTCGGCCGAAGAGCCGTACAAGGTCGTCGGCGTCCTCGCGGCGTACCGCCAGAACGGCGAGCTGGACGAGCCCATCGGCTACGGCCTCCAGCGCCTCCGCTGGGACGGCGAGCGGTCGACGGACCACATGCTGGTGCGCGTGCGCAGGGGCACGACGGCCGCGTTCGAGGAAAAGCTCGTGAAGACGCTCCAGAACGTCGCCAAGGACTGGGCCTTCCGCGCGCAGCCGCTCTCGGCCTCGCGCGAGGTCACGAACCGCCTCTACGTGGTGCCGCTCATCATCGTCGCGGGCATCGCGGGTTTCTTCGCGCTCATGGTCGCGCTCGGGCTCATCGGCGTCCTCTGGCAGAACGTCACGCAGCGGACCCGCGAGATCGGCCTCCGCCGGGCGAAGGGCGCCGCGGCCGCGAACGTACGCCGCCAGGTGATCGGCGAGATCACGGTCGTCACGACGTTCGCCGTCGGCCTGGGCAGCATCTTCGCGCTCCAGCTCCCGATCCTCGCCCCGTTCGATTTCGTGAGCGCCGGAACGTACCTCATGGCGTACGCGATCTCCGTCGTCCTCGTGTACGGGCTGGCCTATGTGTGCGCTCTCTATCCCGCGCACCTTGCAACGCGCGTCGCGCCGGCCGAAGCTCTGCGCTACGAATGATCCTCCTGGTCGACGACGACCCTTCGGTCACCGCCTCCCTCGGGCTGCTCCTGAAGCAGAAGGGCCTCGCCGCGCACGCGGAGGCGGGGCCCGAGGGGGCGCCCGCGTTCCTCGAGCGGACGCCGTGCGACCTCGTGCTCACCGACATGAACTTCTCGCGCCGCACGACGGGCGAGGAGGGCCTCGCGCTTCTCCAGGCAATCAAGGAGCGGCATCCCGAGCTGCCCGTCGTGCTCCTCACGGCGTGGGGGTCCATTCCCCTCGCCGTCTCGGGCATGAAGCTCGGCGCGGCCGACTTCGTCACGAAGCCCTGGACGAACGAGGCGCTCCTGCAGTCGCTCGAGACGGCGCTCGGTCTCGCGGCCAGCGCGCCGCCCCTGGGGGCCGCCGCGCTCTCCCGCGAGGAGCTCGACACCCGCTACGACTTCGGAGCCCTCGCGGGCGACGACCCGCGGCTCCTGCGCGTTCTCGAGATCGTGGGCCGCGTCGCGCCCACGGGAGCTTCGGTCCTCGTCACGGGCGAGAGCGGCACCGGCAAGGAGCTCGTCGCCGAGGCGCTCCACCGCAACTCGAAGCGCAGGGACCGCGCGTTCGTGAAGGTGAACCTCGGGGGCGTCTCGCAGAGCCTCTTCGAGAGCGAGCTCTTCGGCCACGTGCGGGGCGCTTTCACCGACGCCCGCGCCGACCGCAAGGGCCGGTTCGAGCTGGCCGAGGGCGGCACGATCTTCCTCGACGAGATCGGCGAGCTGGACGCACCCTCGCAGGTGAAGCTGCTCCGTGTGCTGCAGGACCGCACGTACGAGATCCTGGGCTCCTCGACGCCACAGAAGGCCGACGTCCGTGTCGTCTCGGCCACAAACCGGGATCTCCACGATCTGGTTTCGAAAGGCCTGTTCCGCGAGGATCTGCTGTACCGGCTGAACCTCATCCACGTGCACCTTCCGCCGCT
>CAZXSG010000056.1:0-10732 GCA_964643185.1 uncultured Holophagales bacterium | reverse complement strand
TCGCCCTGCTCGTCGACGTCGATCGTGATCGTCATCCACTCGGAGCCGTCGGGCTTCTTGAAGCCGCAAATGACCTGCGAGCCGGAAGGGATCGCTCCCGCGATCACGAACTTCAGGTCGATCCCCCAGCCGGACGAGTACGAACCCATCTTCGCGGGGCGAACGAACAGCGTGTGCTTCAGGATCCTGGCCACGGGCACCTCCTAAACAGAGCGCGGAATTCTAACGAGGCGGCGAGGACGGCGACGTGACGGCCGTCGCGACCCCGGCCAGGATCGCGGCACCGGCGAGGACGAGCCGCGGCGTGAGCGGCTCCGCGAGAAGCACGACGCCTCCGGCCGCGGCCAGAGCGGGCACCGCGAGCTGAGCGATGGCCGCGCGCGAGGCCGGAAGGTGACGGAGGGCGGCATACCAGAGGCTGTAGCCGATGCCCGAGGCGAGCGCGCCCGAGACCACCGCGAGGACGAGGCCGCGTGCGGTGGCGTGCGGAACGGCGCCGAAGAGGGTGACCCCGGCCAGGAGCGTCAGTGCCATCGGGACGGCGCGCAGGAAGTTCCCGGCCGTCGCCGCGAGCGGGTCCTTCGTGCCCCGCCCGAGCAGCGAGTACACGCCCCAGGCCAGGCCGGCGACCGCCATGAACAGCGCCCCGGCGGGATCCGGCGCGGAGAGGCCCGGGAGCGTCAACGCGACGAGGCCCGAGACCGCGAGACCGAGGCCGAGCCATTCGACGGGCCGGAAGCGTTCGCCGCCCACGAGACCCCAGCCGATCATCGTGGCCTGCACCACGCCGAAGAGGATGAGCGCCCCTGTGCCGGCCGGGAGCGCGAGGTACGCGAAGGAGAACGCCGCCGCGTAGGCGAAGAGCGCGAACGCCGCGCGCCAGCTTCCCACCGGCCGGGAGGCACCGCTCCGCACGGACACGAGGAACGCCAGGACCACGGCCCCCGAGAGGAGCCGCACGCCGGTGAACGTCGCGGCGTCCACGAGGCGTGGACCGAGCGCGAGCCGGCAGAGCAGCGAGTTGGCCGCGAAGCCCGTGAGCGCCGCCGCGGCGAGGAAGGCGGTTCGCGCGTCAGTTCGCACGCTTCGCCTCCAGCAGAGAGGAGACGGCTTCCGCGATCCAGGCGTTGCCCTCGACCGAGTAGTGAGACGAGCAGCTCACGAACAGCGTGCACGGGTCGCGGCCCGCAAGGCGTGCCGTGAGCCACTCGCCGAGGTCGACGACCGCGGGATCGCTCGCGAGGAATGAAGCGTAGGAGAACGCGCCCGTCTTCTGCCGGTACACGAGATCGCCGCCCGGTGGCAGCACGACGACGAACGGCTCCTGGCCGTTTGCGAAGGCTGTTTCCCGAAATCTCGCGACGAGCGCCTCGAGAAGAGGGAGCGCGCCGGAGGGATGGTCCCTCCGGAAAAATGCGGCCCAGCGCGGCTCCCCCCTGAGGCGCGCGACGACGGCGAACTGGCGCGTCGCGCGAACGAGCGCCAGCGTGAACGGCGGGCCGTCGGCCGTGGCGATGCCGGACGGGCCGCCGGGCAGGAACCACTCGTCCTCGAGCTGCGGTCCTACCGGACCGCCGGGTTTCCTCACGAAGGCCGCGATATCGCTTTCGGTCACGTCCGGCATCGGCAGGAGCACGAGCGCTCCGTCCTTCAGCACGAAGCGCGGCTTGAAGCCCGTGGTCTCGCCCGGGTAGAGGAGCGCGCGGTAGCGGTTGACGTTGCGGAGCACGTTCTCGGGCTGGATCACGAGAAGCGCGCGCGGCGCGTCGTCGAGCCCCTCCTTCACGTTCCGCTCGTGACGGAGCACGGCCTGGTCGGTGCCGTAGCCCCCGACGCCGAAGTTCAGCGTGCGGGCGTGTATCCGTTCCCCGAGCTTCTCGACCCAGCAGTTCTCGGCGGGAACGTCGCTGCCCCACGCAAAGGAGTCGCCGTACACGGAGAGCGCAACGTTTCCGGCAACGCGGGAGACGCGGGCACCGCGCGCATCGCGCTCGCCGCTCTTTCCGAACGTCTGCGGCGACGGCCAGCCGAGGAGCGGATCGCGCGCCGCGAGGTAGAGGTCGTAGCGCGGGGGTGCCGCCGGCCGGTAGAGCACACCGCGCGCCGCGAGGAACCGCGTCGCCGGCCAGGCGAGGAGCTCTGCGGAGAGAAGCCCCAGCGCGAGGGCGAGGATCCGCGCGCGGCCCGGCTTCATGCCCCTCATCGTGGCATGCCTGGTAGCTTCCATAACTCGTGCGACGCCTCTTCGTGCATTTCGGCCAGATCGGCGACCTCGTGATGTTCGAGCCCTTCCTCCGCCATCTCGCGCAGGACGGGCCGGTCGAGCTGCTGTCGCGGCCGTGGGGGCGCGCGCTCTTTTCCGAGGGCTCGTCCGTGACGGCCGTCCACACGCTCCGCAAGCCCAACGTGCGGAAGGGCGTGAGGCTCCTGCTCTTCGGCCCCGAACGGCGACGCCTCGGCGAGACGCTCGCGGGCCGGCACGACGAGGTGCTCTTGCTGAGCCACGAGAAGCCCGTCGTGAAGAGCTGGGTCGAGAGCTTTCGCGGCGCCGCGCGCGTCGTGACGGTGCCGCTCCTCCCCGGCCGGGAGTCGAGCGCGCATGCGATCCGGGCGCTCTCACGGAACGTCGACGGCTTCGAGCTCGCGCCCCGGCTCGTGCCCACCGAGGCCGCGCGGACCGCGATTTCGGCGCGCGTCGACGGTCTCGGGAAGCGCGTCGTCGTGGTGCATCCCGGGGCGTCCGAGTCGAACCGCTGGCTGCGGAGGCGCCCGAACCTGAAGGGCCTTCCCGCCGCAACCTGGGCGGCCTTCGCGACACGCCTTCTCTCGGAGAACCGCGCGGACCACGTGGTCATCACGGGCAGCGCGCCGGAACGCCGTGAGGCGAACGCGATCGCGAGCCGCGTTCCCGCCTCACTTCGCCCTCGCGTGACCTCGCTCGCGGGAGCGCTCTCCCTCGAAGAGCTGGTCGCCCTCCTCGCGCAGGTGTCCGCCGTCGCCACCGTGGACTCGGGGCCCGCGCACCTCGCGGCCGCGCTGGGCACGCCGGTGCTCGACGTCTTCGGCCCCACGAACCCCGTGGACTGGGCCCCGCTCGCCCGCGGCCGCCTCGAGGTCGTGCTCGGAAAGGCCCCGTGCCAGTTCTGCTTCGGCCAGGAGCTCTGGAAAACCTGCCGGAGAAACGTGTGCCTCGAAGCGCTGCCGGTGGATGCGCTCGTGAACGCCTTCAACCGCCTTTGAAGGAAGTCTCGCCAACGCGGGCCTTCCGGCTGCAAACTTGGACATGCCCCCGGTCCAGCCCGAGACCTCGATTTCCCAGGAAGAGCTGCGGGCCGCCTGGAATCTGAAGTTCTCTTCGCCCGAGCTCGAGTCCGCGTTTCGCCAGGCGCAGATCCAGCGCTCGCTGCGCCCCATGAGGCTCTCGCTCACGGCCGCCATCGTGGCGTCGTTCGGGCTCGGCTTCCTCGACCTCGTGGCCTTTCCGGTGAGCTACCGCAAGATTCTCCTCGTGCGCGGGCTGGGCGTCTGCCTGCCCTCGCTCCTCGCGGCCTGGGTGCTTCTCCGCGTGCGCCTCACCCCGCTGAGGGTGCAGGCCGGCGCGGTGCTCGCGTTCCTCGCCGCGCTCGGGCTCTCGGCGATGTGCGCCGTGGGCCGGCCCGAGGAGCCCGGCACGGTCCTCTATTTCGTGGGCGTGGCCTTTCCGCTGGCCTTTCTCGCGTTCGGCGTGCCCATGCCGTTCCGATGGTCGTTCGCGTGGGGGGTCGCCATGGTGGCGACGTATCCGCTCGCGGCGCTCTCGCGCACGGCCTTCTCGCTCGCCGATCCGCTGCCCGCGAACGTCGCCGCGATCACGACGTTCCAGCTCCTCACGCTCTGGCTCTTTCTCGCGGTGAGCGGGTACGTGCGCGAGGTGTACGAGCGCCGCGACTTCGTGGGCCGGAGCCTCCTCCGCGAAACGACGATGCAGCTCGCGAACGCCAACTCCGCGCTGCGCTTCGCCGCCGAGGAGAAGGACACGTTCCTCGGCATCGCCGCGCACGACCTCCGGAACCCTCTCGCGATCGTGCGGGCGAACGCCGAGGTGCTGCGCGACCAGAAGGACCTCGCGCCCGAAACGGCGCAGCAGCTCGCGGGCCGCGTGGTGGTCGCCGCCGAGAGGATGCGCGACCTCCTCGCGAACCTCCTCGACGTGAACGCGCTCGAGACGGGGAAGCTCCCGATCGCGAAGGAACCGGTGAACCTCGTGACGGTCGTGCGCAACGTGCTCGACGCGCACGAACCGGCGGCTTCGCTGAAAGGGGTGCGCATCGAGGCCGTGCTCCCCGAGAGGGCGATCGTGGTGGCCGACCCCCGCGCGCTCATGCAGGTTCTGGACAACCTCATCTCGAACGCGATCAAGTACACGCCGCACGGCACGAAGGTGACCGTGAGCGTCGCGGGAACGGCGGTCGAGATCCTCGACGAGGGCCCGGGCTTCACCGAGGAGGACTCGACCCGCCTCTTCGAGAAGTTCGCGCGTCTCTCGGCGCGGCCCACCGGCGGCGAGGTGTCGACGGGGCTCGGCCTCTCGATCGCCAAGCGCCTCACCGACGCGATGGAGGGCACGCTGACGCTCGAGAGCCGCCCAGGCGAAAGCGCGCGCTTTCGCCTGGAGTTCAGTTCGACGGCGGTACTTTGACGTCCATCGACGCGATGAACGCGTCGAACTTCGCGAGATCGGGCGTGAGCGCGTCACCCTTGGCGCTCTGGATCGCCTTGAGGACGACATCGGCGTCGTCGGTCTCGGGAATCCCCTTCACCGTGATGGGCCAGTAAACGGAGACGATGCGGAGCCCGTCGGTCGTGAGGCCCTGGAACGTGAGGAAGAGGTTGTCGTTCGGCTGAGGCGTCTCGTCCACGACGAGGCGCGTCACGAACCTCACGCCCGAGCCGTTCTTGAAATCCAGGTAGGCGAGCTTCGCGCGAAACGTCTGCACGCCGGGAAACGCGGGAAACAGCGGAACGTCCCGCTCGAGCTCCTTCGGCTTCTCGGCCATGAGCACCTTGAGGATGTCGATCGACTTTCCGCGGTTGAGCCGCGCCTCGACGATCGTCGCGTCCCGGTACTCGGCGGCCGGGATCACGAGAATCTGCCGCTCGCGAGGCACGACGGGAGTCTGCGGAACCTCCTCGTCGAACCGCACGCGCAGCCGCACGGGCAGGCCCGCGACGCGGTCGGCGGGCAGCACCTCGGCCGTGGACTTCGCGGCGAGGCCCTGCAGATCGAACGCCAGGCTCGCCTCGTTCACGGCCGGGGTGGGAGTGGGCCGCGCCGCGACCGGCGGAGGGGTCTCCTCTTTCTTCGTGCAGCCGAAGGCGGCCAGGACGAGACACGAGACGGCGGCGATTCTGGCGAGACGCGTCATGTTCAGTAGCTCCGGCCTTCCTTCATGGCCGCCGCGACGCGGCTCATGTGGTACTGGAAATAGAGCGGGGCGAAGAAGAACGTCACCACGGGGCTCAGGCGCAGCCCGAACGCGTTCTGAAGCGTGGCCCTCAGCTTGAAGTGGCCAACCTCGAGCAGCACGCCGGCCACGATGATGATCAGCGACCCGAAAGCGGACGGCACCGCGGCTCCGCCCGTGACCCCGTTCACGACCCCGCTCAGGAAGGCCAGGCCCAGGAACAGGCCGTAAAAGAGAGTCGTCTGGTCCGAGGGATTGACCTTCTTCCCGTACGCGGCCTGCTGGAACATGAAGCCGAGCAGCACGAGCCCCGCGATGGGGCCGACATACGGGATGTACGAGGCCACGGAAAGGCCCAGCAGGACGCCCCAGTGCATCGACGACGGCATGGGGATCGCCGGCCGGGATCCCGCGGGCACGGGCGCGCCATCGAAGGCCTGCCAGGTCGCGGGCGCCGCGTAGGGTGAAACGCCCCCGGGAACCTGGGGGACCACCGGGACCTCCGGGGCGACGGGGGGAGCCGGCGGCGCTTGCGGTGGCTCGGGGACGTTCTCCGCGGCCTCGAGCACTTCGGAGACGGAGCCGAAGGAGCGCCCACCGTCGCGGGCTTCCCGCGCGGGCTCGTGGAGACCGACCCGATTCTGGCCGATGTATTCGCGAAGCTCTTCGGGTGTGTAGGGACCGTACTCCCGACCATCGCGGGACACGAAGTACTTCATGGTCTCGGACACCTTCTTTCGCTCGAACGATTTCGTCTCCTCGAAGTTTAGTCGAAGCGTCTCTACCTCTCCCTTTCGGGTTGCAGCACAATCCGGCCGGACGCCATGTCTCGCGCGAAAAGCTCCCCAACGGAGAACGAGGTCCCGCCGTTCGACGCGGTGAGGCGTGTCGAAACGCCCGAAGGCGTCACGCTCACGCTGCGCGTGGCCGGTCCCCTCCCGCGGCTCTACGCGGCGCTCGTCGACGTGGCGATCCGAGGCTTCGTCTACACCGCCGCCGCCGTGGGGCTCGCGTTCCTCGGCGACCTCGGGCTGGGACCGTTCCTCGTGCTCCTCTTCCTCGGCGAGTGGGGCTACCCCGTGATCTTCGAGGTCTTCCGCAAGGGCGTGACCCCCGGAAAGAGCGCGCTCCACCTCAAGGTCGTGAACGGCGACGGCACGCCCGTGAACCTCACGGCGTCGGCGCTCCGGAACCTCCTGCGCGTGGCCGACTTCATGCCCGCGGCCTATGCCGCCGGGGTGCTGTCGATTCTCCTCACGAAGGACTTCCAGCGCCTCGGCGACCTGGTGGCCGGAACGGTGGTGGTGCACACGGGCAGCCCGCGCACGCGGAACCACCTCGGGCTCCGGGTGCCCGACGTTCTGCCCGTGCCTCCGCCCGTTCCGCTGCGGGCCCACGAGCAGCGGGTCATCGTGGGCTTCGCCGAGCGCCTCGGGAGCTGGCCGCCGGAGCGCGCCCGCGAGCTCGCGGGCATGGCGCGCGGCCTCACCGGGGCCGGCGGACAGGAGGGCGTGAACCGCCTTCTCGGGCTCGCGAGCTGGCTCGTGGGACGCCGCCGGAAACCCTCGGAGGGAGGGCGTTGAACCCATGAGCCGCGAGGTCTTCGAGGCGCGCTACGCCGCCGACTGGGACCGCCTCGAGAGGATCCTGAAGGCGCCCACGACGCGGCGGAAAGACGAGAAGCAGGCCCCCACGGGCACGCTGTTCCCCGCCCGCCTCACGCCGTACGACGAATCCGAGCTGCCCGAGCTGTACCGCCGCGTGTGCCATCAGCTCGCGCTCGCGCGGAACCGCCACTACGGAGCGGATCTCGAGGACCGCCTGAACGGCCTCGCCCTCGAAGCGCACGAGGTGCTCTACCAGAGCCGCGCGCTCCACCCGCGGGACCTCGCCCGCTTCTTCCTCGTGACGTTTCCGCAAAGGGTGCGCGAGGAGCGCGTGCTCGTGCTCGTGGCGACGCTCCTCTTCGTGGTGCCGGCCGTGGGCATGTGGATCGCGTGCACCGCGTCGCACGACCTCGTGACGACGGTGGTGCCGCCGCAGGTCGCCGCGCAGATCGGCGAGATGTACGGGCCCTCGGGCCGCGAGGCCCGCCCGGGCTCCACGGACCTCACGATGTTCGGGTTCTACATCTACAACAACGTGGGCATCGCGTTCCGCACGTTCGCGAGCGGCCTCTTCTTCGGCGTCGGGGCGATCTTCTTCCTCGTCTACAACGGCTTCTTCATGGGCGCGTTCGCGGGAGAGATCGGCCACCTCGGCTACGAGACGAGCTTCTATTCGTTCGTCATCGGGCACGGCTCGTTCGAGCTGACGGCGATCGCGCTCTCCGGCGCGGCGGGGCTGCGGCTGGGCTTCTCGATGCTCGGGCCCGGAAACCGCACGCGGGCCACCGCGCTCCGCGAGGAAGGCCGGGAGGCTCTCCCCATCGTGGGCGGAGCGGCCGTCTACCTCGTGATCGCGGCGTTCCTGGAGGCGTTCTGGTCGTCCTCGGCGATCTTCCCGCCGAGCGCGAAGTTCGGCGTGGGAGCGGCCCTGTGGCTGCTCGTGTTCCTGCACCTGAGCCTCTCCGGGCGTGTAGGAACGCATGCAGCTTAGCCAGATCGCCGCCGAGGTGCGGACCCGCACGCCGTGGGAGGCCGTCGACCACGGCTTCGGCCTCGTGAGGCGTTTCGCGCGGCACGTTTTTCCGCCGTGGCTCGCGGTGCTCACCGTGGGCTGGCTGCTCGTGATCGTCCCGCTCCACGCGCATCCCGGCTGGGCGTTCCTCGTGCTCTGGTGGCTCCGGCCGATCTTCGACCGCGTGCCGCTCTTCGTGCTCTCGCGGGCGCTCTTCGGCGCGCCCCCCTCGTTCCGCGAGGTTCTGAAGGCGCTTCCGCGGCTCCTCACCGGGCACCTCGTGCCGGCCCTCGCCCTCTTTCGTTTCAGCCCCGTGCGCTCGTTTCTCCTGCCCGTGTGGGAGCTCGAGGGCCTGCGCGGGTCGCAGCGCTGGCAGCGCTCGTCGCTCCTCCAGCGCGAGGATCGCGGCACGGCGACGCTCCTCACCGCGGGCTCGAGCCTGCTCGAGATGGTGCTCGTGCTGGGCGCCGCGACGGCGATCGAGTTCCTGTTCCCCGAACGGCAGCCCGTGTCGTCGGGCGAGGAAGAGGCCGCGGCGCTGCTCGGAGGCCTCGCCCTCTCGAACGCCGACCTCTTCGGCCTCCTCGCCACGACGTATCTCGCGCATGCGCTGATCGAGCCGTTCTACGTTTCGGGGGGTTTCGCGCTCTACCTCAACCGCCGCACGTCGCTCGAGGGATGGGACATCGCGATCGGCTTCGGCCGGCTCACCGAGCGGCTCACGCGCTCGGGCCTCGCCGTCCTCGTCGCCGCCTTCCTCCTCCTCCCCTCCCTCGCGAGCGCGCAGGATCCCGCCCCTCCCACCCCGTCGACGTCTTCCGCTCTCCCCCCGCTCCCCACTCCGGAAACGCCCGAGACCACGATCCAGCGGGTCTACGAGGCGCGGGAGTTCCAGACGAAGAAGAAGGTCACGCACTGGAAGGCGAAGAACCCCGGCGAGGCGAAGCCGGTGAAGAAGCCGATTCGCGACCGCGGCGCCTCACCCCTCGCCGCGGCCCTCCGGGCCGTGCTCGTGGTGGCGCTGCTCGTGGTCTTCGTGGCGCTCGCGCTGCGCTTCGTGAGCCGCATGCGGAAGGAGCAGGGCCACGCCCCCGTGGAGGTTCGCGTCGCCCGCCCGGCGCCGCGCGTCTCGGCGCTGAAGGAGCCCGAGCCCCTTCCCAAAGACGTGCCCGCGCGCGCCCGAACGCTCTGGGCCGAGGGGCGCCACGAGGAGGCGCTCGGCCTCCTTTACCGGGCCTCGGTCGCGCGGCTCGCGGAGAGCGGCCTCGCGATCTCGGCGTCGAGCACCGAGGGCGATTGCCTGGCCGCTCTGCGGCGGGCCGCGCCGGGCGCGCACCGGACCGTCTACCTCACGGAGCTCGTGGCCGCGTGGCAGACCCTGGCCTACGCCCACCGCAGCGTCGACGAGTCCGCGGGCCTGGGCCTCTGCAACGGCTTCGCCCGGGCCTTCCCCGGCCCGGGACCGGAGGCTGCGGCATGACGGATCCAGGCGCCCGCCGCGGATCGTTGGGCCCTCTCGTCGCCATCGGCGCGATCCTCCTGGCCTCCCTCGTGGCGTGGTTCCTCACGACGTACGAGCGCGTGACGGAGGAAATCGATATCGGGTTCCAGGGCCGGGCCCGCGTGAACCGCGCGCTGGCGCTCGAGAGGTTCCTCACGGCGTCGGGCATCCCCGCCACCACGCTGCCCGGGGCCCTCGAGCTTCCGAAGGACTCCTCCGGCGTGCTCTTCCTCTTCGTGGACCGCGAGGGCTGGAGCGCTTCGCGGGCCAGCGAGATCCTCGTGTGGGTGCGGCGCGGAGGGCACCTCGTGACGGGGCCTTCGATGGAGGAGCCCGATGCGCTGCTCGAGGCTCTCGGCGTCGCCGTGCGAAACCGGCCCGGCGAGGAAAAGAAGGGCGAGGAGGCCGTGAAGAAGACCCTCACGGACATCCTGAAGACCGAGCCCCCGAGGTCCACGGTGCGAACGAAGCTGACGGCTTACGGCGACGACCTTTCGCTCCAGCTCGAGAGCCCCCTGCGCTTCGCGGCCGGCAAGGCGGTGGATGACGTCGCCGCGCCCGATCGCGACCACGCCATCGTTCTCTCCCTCCGGTACGGCTCGGGCCGGGTCACGCTCCTCACGGAGCCGGAGATTCTCTGGAACGACCTCCTCAACGAGGCCTCTCACGCGCGTCTCGCCTGGCACCTCGCCATCGGGCCCCAGAGCGAGGACGACGAGGACGGGTATTGGCCGGAGCACGCGGTGATCGCGCTCCGCGACAAGACGCCCTCGCTCCTCGCGCTCCTCTGGCAGCACGCCTGGGCCTTCCTCGCGACGTTCGCCGTGGCGCTCGCCGCGCTCCTCGTGCACCGCGGCGCCCGCTTCGGCCCCGTGCGCGCGGAGCGGCCGCCCGAGCGGCGCAGCCTGCTCGAGCACGTGGACGCCGCGGGGGCCTACCTCTACCGGCGGGGCGAATGGCGCGCGCTCCTCGAAGGGGCGCGCGCCTCCGTTTCGGCCCGCCTCCTCGCGCGGGAGCCCGCGCTGCTCCAGCTCGGGGCGCGGGACCGCGTGAACCGCCTCGCCGCGCTCTCGCACCTTCCCGGCGCCCGCATCGAGCGCGCCCTCGACGGAGAGGATCCGGCCACCCCCGAAGACCTCGTCAAGACGATCCAGCCCCTGGAAACGCT
>CAZXSG010000055.1:0-10979 GCA_964643185.1 uncultured Holophagales bacterium | reverse complement strand
CCACAGCTGTCCGCTGTAGCTGACCATTTCGTCGGGATCCCAGTAGGAAACCGTCTTGACGATCCCGCTCGTGAGAGGTTCCCCGGCAACCCAGTACTGGGCCGGCTGGGTCAGCAGCTTGAGCCGGAAATCGTACCTCGAGCCGGGATTCTGGCGCGTGCCCGTGTTGGCGTCGGCCCGGGTTTCCGCGGTGTGCGCGGCCACGAGCGTCCCGTCGGAAAGCGGGAGGATGTCCCGGTAGTGGCCGGAGTGCGTAGGAGGCGGGGTTCCGCCGCCGGTGTAGCTCGCGGTGTCGCGGTGGGTGTAGTAGGTGATGGCGATCTGGTCCGCCGCAAGGCTCGGCATCGCGTCGTAAGCGATGACCTGGCCCGACGCATGGGTCGAGAACTCCGGCGCGTCGATGCCGAAGTAGCGGCCGGCCTGCGTCGGGCTCTCCTTGACCTGGAAGATGTTGACCACGGAGTTCTGGTTCACGCGGCCCGTCGTGGCCGAGATGAACTCCACGACGTTCGGGTCGTTGTTGATCGTGCGGTTGAAGTAGGACTGGAACTCGTGGCGCCCGACGTGATTGATGGTCTCCTCGGCGGTGCCGTCCTCATTGATCTCCCAGGGGAAGAACTGGTTGAACGAGTGGCCCTCGAGGTTCGTGCCCGCGAGGAGATCGCTGCGCGCGGCGCGGGGCTCGGGGAAGACCTCGGTCCGGTCCGCGAGGCGCGCGGCGCCGGCACTCTCGTCGGCATAGTTGAACGTGCCGTAGGTCTCCGCGTCGAAGTCCGCGTCGGCCTGCTGGTCGCGCTGGAGATGGTCCCAGCGGGTGAAGATGACGCGGCCGTAGCTGTCGAGGAAGGGGGTGAAGGCCCCCGATGGCGTGTGCGTGAGGAGCTTGAGCTCACCCGTTCCCGGGTGGAGGCTCCACAGTCCGGTGACCGTGGCCGCACTTTCGTACTCGTCGAGCTGGGGACGGAGATGCGCGGCGCCGTTTCGCGCGCGGTCCGAGGAGAAGATGATGCGGCCGTCCGTGCCGTAGATGGGCGAGATGTTGTTCGTGGTCGCGGGCTGGTTGGGGACCTTCGTGATCACGGGGGTCCCGCCCTGCTCGAAGCCCGTGATCTCGTAGAGCTGCCAGTACGTGTCGATGTACTCGTAGCGGTTCTGTGTCGCGCCGACGACCATCGAGAACACGGCCTTGGTGCCCGTCCAGTGCACATGCGGATCGCGCACGGAAATGGAGACCGGTCCCTGGAAGCCCACGTTGCCGTAGCCGGCCGCGCTCGTGAGGTTCTTGAGAGAGCCGTCGGTGTAGCGGATGTAGAGGTCTCCGCCGCGAGCGCACGACGTCACCGCGGAGAGGTGGTTCCCGAACGTGGATGCGATCGTCGTGAAGTCCGCCGGCACGGGGACCTGAGTCACGAAGAGGATCGGGTTGGGAATCGCCGAGGGGCTCGAGGGGCTCGCCGACCTCGGTGCGGCGCCCTTGGGAGCAGTCTCTGGACCGCCGATGAGCCGGGGGACGAGGGCGGCTCCGAACGCGGCTGCGATGAATCCTGTGAATACACGTCGGCCTGTACGCCCGATCTTCATACCGTTCGACTCCCTAGCTCCCCAACAGTGGGGCAGACGACCTCGATCTGTCAGTAACCGATGTCACGGAGTTTGCGCGGGTTGTTGACCGCTGTCGATGCCCACCCTCCGAGGCGGGAGGTCCGTGAGAATCGCCGGACCCACCATCTCCGACGACTGGAACACGAAGCCGTCGAGGGCTTCGAAGCGCTGTGCCGCGAGCGTCGGGACGAGGTCTTCCGGGGCGCCGTTCCAGGGCAGGGGAAGGAGGCCGATCGCGCGGTTCCGTCCGCGACGCTTGGCTTCGTAGTGGGCCATGTCGGTGAGCTTCAGGATGTCCTCGTGGGAGAGGAGGTCCGGGCTCTCGATCGACCAGGGCAGGGGCGCGAAGCCCAGCGACGCGCTGCGTCCGAGCGGGATGCTGAGGCCGATCTCGAAGGGCGAGCCCGAGATCGCCGCGAGGATGCGCTCGGCGAGGAGGTGGGCTTTCTCGCGCTCCGTGTCGCGCGAGACGACGAGGAACTCCTCACCTCCCCAACGGACGAGCATGTCCGACTGGCGGATCGTGGCCGAGAGGCGCCACGAGGTCTCGAGGAGCACGCGGTCGCCGGCCTCGTGGCCGTAGCGGTCGTTGACCTGCTTGAAGTGGTCGAGATCCACGAGGTAGAAGACGACGTCCGCGTTCTTCCGGTCCTTGGCGTGCTCTCCGCTCCGGAGATGCATCCTCCGGAAGCGCGCGACCTCGGGCGCGATCACGGCGGCGAAGTAGCGCCGGTTGCGAACGCCGGTGAGGGGGTCCGTGAACGAAGCCTCCTCGAGCTCCTTGGTCTTCGTCTCGAGCTGAGCGCTGCGTGCCGCGACCGCCTCCTCGAGGCGGGCCCGGTCGCGGAGGAGCGCTCGGGTGCGCGCGGTGTAGGCCGCCCGCAGAAGAAGCGCCGCGAGCACGGCGGCGAGCACCCAGACGCCCGGCAGCTCCCACCAGGCCCGGGCGATGACGAACCCGAACGTGGCGGGCCCGGGGCTCAGCGCGCCGGTGGCCGAGAGGGCCACGACCCGGAAGCGGTACGTGCCCGAAGGCAACGCCTCGAAGCGGGCCTCGGTTTCGTGGGTCTCGGTTTCCGCGCCGCCGCCGGCCAGGCCCTCCAGCCGGTATCGGAACCGGCCCCGGACCGCATCCTGGAAGAGCGGCGCGGCCCACCGCACCACGAGACCACGAGTGCCGTGCGGCAGGCGCTCGCCGTTTCGGAGCGTGCGGTCGCCCGAGCGCGCGTCGAGGAGCACGACGTGGGGCGGCGGGATGGTGCGTCTCTGCGCGTCGGGCTGGAACCGCACGAGGCCGCGTGTCGCGCCCAGCCACACGACGCCCGAGGGCTCCGCATGGAACGCGCCCCGGAGGATGGACACCGACCCGAGACCCGGCGCGGCGGGGACGAGCACCGGAGAGGCCGCCGAAAGGTCGACGGTCTCGGCCGCCCGTTCCGTGGCGATCCAGAGGAGCCCGCGCGTGTCGACGCCGAGGGCGCGCCAGGGATAGCCGCTTCGGCCGCCCTGGCTCGCGATCTCACGGCGGGTCACGGCCCCGTTGCGCACCTCGAGGACGTCGAGCCCCAGCGGCTCGCGTTCCCAGGTCACGGCGAACCGGCCCCCCTCCGCGAGCGGAACGAGGGACGCGATGGATCCCGCTCGAAGACCCTGCCCAGGCCCGAAGCGCTCGACCTGAGCGGCGGAGAGGCGCAGGAGGCCGAAGGCACCCGCGGCCCAGAGCACGCCGTCGGCGTCCCGGGCCAGGGACGTCACGTAGCGGGGACCGTCGGCCTCGAAGGGGACCCTCACGAAGTCGGCTTCGGCCGGTCCCTTGCGGAAGAGACCCGACCACGCGCCCGCCCAGACCGTTCCGTCGGGGTCGACCGCCAGAGCCCGCACACGGAGGTCGGCGGGCGTTCCGCCGACGACGCCAGGGCGCGTCAGGCCGCCGAGCGGGTCCCGCCGCGTGACGCCGCCGGACCACGCGCCGGCCCACAGGCTGCCGTCGGGCGCCGTCGCGAGCGCGTAAACGTCCTGGCTCGGCGCGTCGCCCAGCGGCACCTCGGCAATGTGCGCGGTGTCGAGATCGAACCGGTTGAGGCCGTCCTCGGTGCCCACCCAGAGAGCGTTCTTCTGCGGGTCTTTCGCGGTGGCGCGCACGGCCTCGTAGGAGAGGCCCTCGGCGCGGCCGAAGAACGTGAACGTGCCGCCGCCGTAGCGGACGGCGAGTCCGCCGCCGAGGAGGCCGATCCAGAGGTTTCCCTCCCGGTCCACGAGCGCCGAGGTCGTCATCGCGCGCTCCAGACCCCCGCTCGAGCCCAGGAGCTCCCAGGTTCCGCTCGTGCCCTTGCGGGCCAGCCCCCGAACCGTGGGCACGAGGAGCTGCCCGATCTCGTCCAGCGCGAGCCGTCCCGAGGACGCCGCCGCAGGGAGTCCGGCGTCGTCGCGCTCGAACCGAGCGGCACCCGGGGCAAGCACCCACACCGCCCTCAGGGAGCGCACGCAGATGTTCCCGTCCGCGTCGGTGAGCGAGAAGTCGGGCCATTCGTCGCTCGTCAGGCCGAGCTTCCTTCCGAAGGACGTGATCGTCGATCCGCTGCGCCGCACGAGCGGCTCGTCGGCGTAGGAGTACACGAGCTGGCCGCTCGGCTCGATGTGGAGCCCGAAGGCCGTGACCTCGGGCCGGCCGTCGCCCCGTGGCAGGAGCCTGTAGGCCGTGCCCTGGCCCGCGAAGAGGCCGCGCCGCGTCCCGACGAACAGCGTGCCGGCCGCGTCGGAGGCCAGGCCCTGGTACCCGATCGTGTCTTCGGGGAGGCCCGCCGACTGGCCGCGCCGGAGGAACGTCGCTCCCACCCTCTCCGCCAGACCCGACTCCGTGCCCACGAAGAGCCGGCCGTCGACGGTCTCGTGGAGCGCCGTGATCGTTTCCGAGGGCAGCCCCTCGGCCGCGCCGAATCGCGAGAACCGCCGTCCGTCGAACCGGTAGAGCCCGTCGTAGGTGCCGATCCAGAGGAAGCCGGTGCGGTCCTGCAGGAGGCATTCGACGAACAGGTTGTCGAGCCCGTCGTCGCGGCCGAAGAACCGGAAGATCGAGCGGCCCTGGAGCGGGGGGGCCGAGGGAGCGGAGTCCACCGCTTCCGTGCCGGCCATCGCGACAGGCCACGCCAGAAAGCACAGCAACGCGACCACGTGGAGGACGCCGTGGAGCGCACGGCGCCGCGAGGGAGACATGTGGACGGGATTATCGGACCTCCCGCATCTCCGTTCCCGAAACGGCTGGGCTTCGTTCATCCTTCACCCATGTCGAGAGCCCCGAACCGCCTCATTCACGAGACCTCGCCATACCTCGCGCAGCACGCCCACAACCCCGTCGACTGGTATCCCTGGGGAGAGGAGGCGTTCGAGAAGGCCCGCCGCGAGGACAAGCCCGTCTTCCTCTCGATCGGGTACTCGGCGTGCCACTGGTGCCACGTCATGGAGCGCGAGTCGTTCGAGAACGAGAGCCTCGCCACTCTCCTGAACGAACGCTTCGTGTCGATCAAGGTCGACCGCGAGGAGAGGCCCGACGTCGACGACGTGTACATGACGACGGTGCAGCTCATGACGGGCCAGGGCGGCTGGCCGCTCTCGGCGTTCCTCCTGCCCGATCGCCGGCCGTTCTTCGCCGGGACGTACTTCCCGCCCGAGGATCGCTATTCGCGGCCGGGGTTCCGCACGCTCCTCCTGCGACTCTCCGATGCGTTTCGCGAACGGCGCGCCGACGTGGAGGAGACGGCCACCAGCATCTCCGAGGAGGTCTCGCGCAGCCTCGAGATGGCGGCGCGCCCCGCCGAGCCGCTCGGCCAGGCCGATGCCGCTCTCCTCACGGCGGCGCTCGCCCGTCTCGCGGATCCCGTGAACGGCGGAATGGGCTCCTCCCCCAAATTCCCTCCGCACCTCGCGATCGCGTGGTGGCTCTCGCGGGCCGAGGAAGGCGATGCCGAGTGCCGCGCGCTCGCGGAAAAGACCCTGACGGCAATGGCGCTGGGGGGCATCCACGACCACCTCGCCGGCGGCTTCCATCGCTATTCCACCGACGCTCACTGGCTGCTCCCTCACTTCGAGAAGATGCTGACCGACAACGCGCAGCTCCTTCCGCTGTACGCCCGCGCGTTCGCGCTCACGAACGATCCGCTCCATGGACGTACGGCAAAGGGAATTGGTGACTACCTCCTCCGCGAGATGCGGACGCCCGAGAGGGCGTTCTTCGCGGCGACCGATGCCGATTCGGAGGGGGAGGAAGGGAAGTTCTTCGTCTGGGAAGCCCGGGAGATCGAGGACGTCCTCGGCAAGGACGACGCGGCGTTCTTCTCACCGCTCTACCGGGTCGACTCGCGGGGCAACTTCCACGACGAGTCCTCGGGGAAGGAGACCGGAAAGAACATCCTCCATCTCGGGCGGGCTCTCACGTCCGACGAGGAACACCGGGCCGCGCCGCTCCGGGCGAAGCTCCTTTCGCGCCGGAGCGCCCGCGTCGCGCCAGGTCTCGACGACAAGCGCATCACCGGCTGGAACGCGCTCGCCGTCTCGGGTCTCGCGATCTCCGGGCGCGTCCTCGACGAGCCGCGCTACATCGACGCCGCGCGGGCGGCGCTGAAGTTCCTTCTCGAGACGGCCCGCACGCCGGAGGGCCGCATGGCCCGCACGTGGAAGAACGGCGAATCCCGGGGGCTCGCCTTCCTCGAGGACGAGGCGTATCTCCTCAACGCCCTTCTCGATCTCGACGAGCCGGAGGCCGGCTGCCGCCGCGTGGCCGACGGGATCCTCGCGCGGTTCACGCGGAAGGGCCGGCCCGGGTTCACGTTCAGCGGCGAGGGGCACGAGGCGCTCCTCGCGACCGGCCGGGATCTCTTCGACAAGGCGATTCCCTCCGGGAGCGGCTCGGCGGCGCTCGGGCTCGCACGGCTCTGGGCGCGGACCGGCGAAACCCGATATCGGGATGCCGCGCGGGCCGCGGTCGACGACGTGGCGTTCTTCATGAGGCGCTCGCCGCACGGTCTCGAGAGCTGGTACCTGGCTCTCGAGGCGCTCGGAGAGGAAAGAGCTCCGGCTCGCGGCGCGGAGGCTCCGGTCACGATCGAGGCGTGTGCCGCGATCGCGATCGGGCGAGGGGCAACCGCGACGGCTCCTCTCGGCATCGCGATCGCCCCGGGCTTCCACCTCCGCGAGGACGGGCTGCGCGTCGAAGCCTGGGCCGGTTCCGACGTCGAGGTGACGGTGACCCTGCCCGCGCCGGTGCTGCTCGAGGACGGCAGCGGAGACAAAGGACATCACGGCCGCGTAGAAGCCACGCTCGGGCTGCGCGCACAGCCTCAGGTCCTGCGCGGGGAACGGACGCTGACGGTCTTCGTGCGGTTCTCGGTCTGTGGTGAAGGGACCTGCCGTCCCGAGGCCGGCATCTCGGTCGCGGTGCCCCTGAGGGTTTCGTGAGCCTCGACGCCGTGCTCTTCGACATGGACGGCGTGCTCGTGTTCTCGGAGAACGCCTGGTTCGCCATCTACAACGACACGCTCCGCCACTTCGGGCACGACGAGATCTCCCGCGCGGACTTCGACGCGATCTACGGCAACGGCACCGAGGCCGACCGCGACACCTACATGTCCGAGCGCACGGTGGCCGAGGTGGACGCGGCGTACGTGAGGTTCTTCGGCGGGCGGCTCGACGTCATCGAGCGCAACAGTGCGGCCCGGCCCGTGCTCGAGGAGCTTCGCGCGAGCGGGCTCCGGCTCTCGGTCGCGACGAACACCAACAACGCGCTCGCGAACCGGATCCTCGAGGTCGTGGGTCTCAGGGATCTCCTCGACGCCGTGAGCGGAGCCGACGAGGTGCCCGCCGGAAAGCCCGATCCCGCCGTCGTCGTGCTCGCGGCGGAAAAGGTCGGCACGCCCCTCGAGAGGTGCGTCTTCGTGGGGGACTCCCGCTATGACGCCGCGGCCGCGGCCTCCGCGCCGGTGCGTTTCGTGGGGCACCGTTTCCCGGCCGGGGAGCGCATCGAATCGCTCGCCGAGCTGCCGGCATTGATACGCTCCGCGCCATGACGCCCGAAGAGACCCGCGAGGTCGTGACCCGGTTCTACGATGCCCTCACGCGCAGGGACGGCGAGACCATGGCCACCTGCTACGCGGAGAACGCGACGTTCGACGATCCCGCGTTCTCGCTGCGCGGCGCCGACTGCGGAAAGATGTGGATCGGTCTCATGCGCCGCGCGAAGGATTTTTCGGCGCAGTACACGATCGCGAAGGCCGGCTCCGGAACGGCGACCGTCGAGTGGACGGCACGCTACCTGTTCGGCGGGAAGAACCCGGTGACGAACGTGATCCTCTCGGAGCTCGTGCTCGAGAACGGCCGCATCGTGAAGCAGGTCGACACGTTCGACTTCTCGCGCTGGGCGGGCCAGGCCCTGGGGCTTCCGGGCAAGCTCTTCGGCCGCTTCGCCTGGTTCCAGGCCAAGGTTCGCAAGAAGGCGGCGGCCGGCCTAGGGCTTCCCAGTTGATCCCGGGGGTTTCTCGATCCCCCCGGGCCCCCCACGGGGGCGCGAGATAACTCCCGTGCGCGGGTTTCGTATTTCCTAGCGATGCCAGGCACACAGGATTGGAAGCGGCTCGCGAGCGAGACCGTGAGGACTCTGGACCCCGAGGACGTGCACGACGTCATCCGGGTGGATTGGCGTCAGGCCGAGAGGTCCCTGCTCGGCGGGCGCGCCGACGACATCGGCGCCGAGAAGGACCCCATCAAGAGGTTTCTCCGCGGGGCGAACGCCGTGCTGTTCGGCCTCCTGCGCCTCATGGCGCCGGCCCGGCGCGTGCTGCTCGTGGCGGCCCTCCTCTTCACCGTCCTGGGAACGTTCGAGCTCGAGGACCGCTTCTCCGTGAACCTCTCGGGGCAGCTCGTCGCCGTGGCGATCCTGTTCGTTCTTCTCATCCTGGAACTCGTCGACAAGGTGCAGTTCAAGGACGAGCTCCTCCTCGCTCGCTCCGTGCAGAGCGACCTGATCCCGCAGGTGCCGCCGGAGGTGCCCGGCCTCGAGATCGCGGCATTCAACCGCTCGGCGAACACCGTGGGCGGCGACCTCTACGACTTCCTGCGCCTCCCCGACGGCAGCCTCTTCGTCGTGTTCGGCGACGCCTCCGGGCACGGGATGGCCGCGGGGCTCGTGATGGCCGTCGCCCACACCGCGGTGCGCACGCAGATCGAGACGGACTCCTCGCCCGAGGCCGTGGCCGTCGCGATCAACCGCATCCTCTGCAAGACGGGCGCGTGCCGTACGGCCGGTGCCCGGCAGTTTTTCGCCGGCGTCATCCTCACGCTCGCCCAGGACGGTCGCTACCGGATGCTCTTCGCCGGCCATCCGCCCGTGCTGCAGCTCTCGCCCGAGGGCACGATCGCCCGCCGCCTCGGCCGCGGGGCCTATCCGTTCGGTGTGAAGGAAAACGCGACGTTCGGGGTCGAGGAGGGTGTCCTCGCGCCGGGCGAGGCGCTGGTCTTCCACTCCGACGGGCTGCCCGAGGCGCGGGACAGTTTCGGCCACGAGTACGGCGACGCGCGCGTGGAAGCGATCCTCACGCGGGCGGCCCATCCGTCGGCGGCCGGAATCGTCGGGGAGCTCACCACGAGCCTCTTCTCGTTCCTGGGCCGTCGGGCTCTCGAGGACGACGTCTCGATCGCCGTGATCCGCCGCAAGCCCTGAACACGGCCCGCCGGCCGGCGCTGCTACCCTCCGCGCTCCATGCCGGCGGACGCCTCCCACCCCACGCTGCGCTCCGGGCGCCTTCAGATCGCCCTCGCGGCTCTCCTCTGGTCGAGCGGCGGGCTCGCCATCAAGCTCGTCTCGCTGCCGGCGATCGGCGTCGTGTTCTGGCGATCGGTCGTGACGGCGCTCTTCTTCATCCTCATCTTCCGTCCGTCGGTCGCGCGGCTCCGCAAGGCCTCGCTCCTCTCGGCGTTCGTGTACGCGGGGATGATCCTGACGTTCGTTTCGGCGACGAAGATGACGACCGCGGCGAACGCCATCTTCCTGCAGTACACGGGTCCGCTCTACGTGCTCGCGCTCGCGCCGTTCGTGCTCCGGGAGCCGTTCCGCAAGGCCGACGCCGTGGCCATCGCCCTGGCGCTTTCCGGGATGTCGCTCTTCTTCGTGGGGCGGCTCGAGGCGGGAGCCCTCGCCGGAAACCTCGTCGCCGTGGTCTCCGGGGTTTTCTTCGGCGGCACGGTGCTGCTCCTCCGCCGGGAATCCCGCAGGGATTCCGATGCCCCGAGCGACGGCCCCATGGCGGTGCTCGCGGGGAACCTCGTCGCGGGGCTCCTCGCGGTGCCGTTCGCTCTGGCCTCACCCGGCGGCCTTTCGGCGAGCTTCGCGCTCACGGGGCGGGACGTTCTTCTCCTGCTCTTCCTAGGGGTCGTGCAGATGGGGGTCGCCTACGCGCTCTTCGTGCGCGGCCTGACCGTCGTGGGCGCGGCCGAGGCGTCGCTCCTCGGGATGCTGGAGCCGCTCTTCAACCCGGTGTGGGCGTTTCTCGGCCTCGGGGAGCGGCCTTCGGGCTGGGCGATCCTGGGTGGCGGCATCGTGCTCCTCGCCGTCGCGGGCCGCACGCTCTGGGCGGCGCGCCAGAGAGTCTGAGCGTTCTGCTACCTTAGGGCGGCGCAACCGATGAGTGAGATACAAGAGAGCACCGAGCGCCGCTTCGGGTTCCGTACGGCGCTCGGGGTTCTGTTCCTCCTCGCGCTCGCGCTCCGGCTGTACGGCCTGGATTGGGATCAGAAGCACTATTACCACCCCGACGAGCGGCGCATCGCCGAGGCCGTGACGCAGCTCTCGTGGAAGCCGCTCCAGCTGAACCCGAACTTCTTCGCCTACGGGTCCTTTCCGTTCTACGTGACGCGAGCCTTCACGGGCGCGATCGGGGTCGTGAAGCCTTCGTTCCTCACGTACGACGGCGCCTTCATCGTGGGGCGCGCTCTCTCGGCCCTCTTCGGTGCGCTCACGGTGGTGTTCCCCGGGCTCCTGGGGCGCAAGCTCTACGGGGAGCGCGCGGGGCTGCTCGCCGCCTCTCTCCTCGCGATCACGGTCCAGCACGTGCAGTCGTCGCACTTCGCGACGAACGACATCGCGCTCGCGCTCCTGGTTCTGCTGGCGCTCTATGTTCTCGTGAAGGCGGGAGAGACGGGAAAGCTCTCGCACTTCGCGCTCGGAGGCGCGCTCATCGGTCTCTCGGTGGCGTCGAAGTTCAGCGCGATGCCGATGTTCCTGCCGCTCGCGATCGCGGTGCTCGTGCGCATGCTCGAGGAGCGGCGCTTCTTCGCGCCGCTCGCGAAGGGAGTCGCCGGGGGCCTTTCGGCCGTCCTGGCGTTCGCGGTGG
>CAZXSG010000054.1:0-10996 GCA_964643185.1 uncultured Holophagales bacterium | reverse complement strand
GTTGTTGGCCTTCTCCACGGCCTCGTCGGGTGTGCGGAACGTCTGGATCGCGAGCACGGGTCCGAAGATCTCCTCGTTTGCGATCCGGTGCGACTGTGCGACGTTGGTGAAGAACGACGGCGCGAAGAAGTAGCCGCGACCCGGCAGGGCGCAGGGCGACTGGGTGAGCGTCGCGCCCTCCTCGACCCCACTGTCGACGAGCATGCGGATCTTCTGGAGCTGCTCCTTGCTGTTGATCGCGCCGACGTCGGTGTTCTTGTCGAGCGGATCCCCCACGCGCAGCGTGCGGATACGGTTCGTCAGCTTCCGCACGACGAGATCATGGACGGACTCTTCGACGAGCAGGCGCGAACCCGCACAGCACACGTGCCCCTGGTTGAAGTAGATGCCGTTCACGATGCCCTCGATCGCCTGGTCGATCGGCGCGTCGGCGAACACGATGTTCGCGGCCTTGCCGCCCAGCTCGAGCGTGAGCCGCTTGCCCGTGCCCGCGCACGCCTTCTGGATGCGCTTCCCGACCTCCGTCGAGCCCGTGAACGCGACCTTTCCCACCTTGGGGTGCGACACGAGCGCCGCGCCCGTCTTCCCCGCGCCCGTGATGATGTTCACGACGCCGGGCGGAAGGTCGGCCTCCTCGATGATCTGCGCGAGACGCAGCGCCGTGAGCGGCGTCGTCTCGGCCGGCTTGAGCACACAGACGTTGCCCGTCGCGAGCGCGGGCGCGAGCTTCCACGCGGCCATGAGGAGCGGGAAATTCCAGGGGATCACCTGACCGCAGATGCCGATGGGCTGGGCCTTGCGGCCGCCGGGGAACGCGTACTCGAGCTTGTCGGCCCAGCCCGCGTAATAGAAGAAGTGCGCTGCGGCGAGCGGCACGTCCACGTCGCGCGATTCCTTGATCGGCTTGCCGCCGTCCATGGACTCCAGCACGGCCAGCTCCCGCGCGCGTTCCTGGATGATGCGCGAGATGCGGTAGACGTACTTGCCGCGTTCCTTGGGCGGCATCTTTCGCCAGTACTTCTCGTAGGCCTTCTCGGCCGCGCGCACCGCGGCGTCCACGTCGGCTTCGTTGGCCTCGGCCACCTCGGCGAGCTTTTGCTCCGTCGCGGGGTTGATCGTGTCGAAGTAGAGGCCGCTCTTCGGCGCGACCCACTTGCCGCCGATGAAGAGCTCCCAGCGCGGCGCGATCTTGAAGTGGTCGGTCGCTTCGGGCGCGGGCGCGTAATCCCAGGTGGTGAAGTCGGGCACGGGCGTCTGAACCACGGGGGACGCCTGACGGCCGTTCATCTTCTTGACTGCGGTGATGTTTGAGGAGCTGGAAGAGGCCATCGCGTCAATCCTTCGTGAATTCGTCGCCGGAGCGGTAGCGTCCGGTCTCTTCCTTGGAGAGCTGCATGAGAAGGTCGTTGAGGAGCGCCGACGCCCCGAAGCGGAAGAGGTCGGGCGTGAGCCAGTCGGCGCCCAGCGTCTCCTTCACCACCACGAGGTAGTGGAGCGCCTGCTTCGACGTGCGGATGCCGCCCGCGGGCTTCATGCCGATCTTGATGCCCGTCTCGAACCAGTGATCCCGAATCGCCTCGAGCATGCAGAGCGTCACGGGCACGGTGGCCGCGGGCACGACCTTTCCGGTCGAGGTTTTTATGAAGTCCGCCCCGGCCGCGATCGCGAGGTCGGAAGCGCGGCGCACGTTGTCGTACGTCTCGAGCTCGCCCGTCTCGAGGATCACCTTGAGGTGAGCGGCCTCGCCCTGAGAGCGCTGACAGGCTTCCTTCGTGGCGACGATCTCGTCGAACACCATGCGGTACTTGCCCGAGAGGAAAGCCCCGCGGTCGATCACCATGTCGATCTCGTCGGCCCCCCAGGCCACGGCGCGGCGCGTGTCGGTGAGCTTCACCGAGAGCGGCGAGCGGCCCGCAGGGAACGCCGTCGCGACGCTCGCGACCTTCACCGTCGAGCCCGCGAGGGCGCCCTTGGCGACCTCCACGAGGTCCGGGTAGACGCACACGGCCGCGACCGAGGGCACGTCGCTTCGCGTGGGATCGGGACGGCGCGCCTTCGCGCACATCTGGATCACCTTGCCGTGCGAGTCCTTGCCTTCCAGCGTCGTGAGGTCGCACATCGAGATCGCCAGGCGGATCCCGGCGACCTTCGTGGCCTTCTTGATGGAGCGCTTGCCGAGCGAGGCGGCGCGCTCCTCGAGGGCCACCTGGTCGACGGTGACGCTGCGCAGCAGAGAGGAATGGAACGTTGGATGGAACGTCGGGGTCGGGTGATCGGCCGTCGCGCTCATGAGTACCGCGGATTCTAGAACCCGGCGCGGTGCGTGAGAGCGGGTTACTCGTAGCGCAGAGCGTCGGCCGGAAGGAGCCGCGCCGCGCGCCGCGCCGGCAGCGCCGACGCGAGGAGCACGAGGAGGAAGCCGATGCCGAGGATCGCCGCGACGTCGAGAGGCTGCGGCCGGAACGGCATCCACGAGAGGTAGTAGACCTTCGCGATCTCGGGCGGGAAGCGCACGGCGTGAGTCTTCGTGAGCACGGCGCACACCACGAGGCCGATGCCCGTTCCGAGGAGCAGACCCGCGCCGCCCAGGAAGAGTCCCGCCACCCGCAGCACGCGCGACGCGACGCGGGGTGACGCGCCCAGCGCGGCAAGGACGCCGAGAGACCGCGTCTTCTCGGTGAGGAGGACGACGAGCGAGGAGACGACCGTGCCCGCGGCCACCGCCACGATGAGCGCGAGAGCCACGAAGAGCAGCGTCTGCTGGAGCAGCAGCGCGCCGAAGAGGTCCCGGTTGAGGCTCTTCCAGTCCAGCACGGTCGCCCGGTCGCCGAGGACGTCGAACGCCGCGTTCACGGTCTTCTCCGAAACCGAGGCCCGCTCGAGCTTCAGCTCGTAGATGCGGCGGGCGTCGGCGGGCGCGAAACGCTCGAAGGCCGCGAGGGGAACGACCGTCCAGCTCTCGTCCACCTCGGAGAAGCCCGTGTCGAGAAGCGCGGCCACGTGGAGCAGCGTTCGCCGGGGCGGGGAGAGCCCTTTGGAGAGCGAGAGGTTCGAGGTCTCGAGCACCACGACGCCGCCCACCCCGACGCCGAGCCGCGCCGCGAGGCCGGCTCCGAGGAGGGCGGGCGTCTCGCCCCGGGCCTCCGCCGCGGCGAAGAGCGCCTGGGTTCCGGGCACGCGCGAGAGGAGCCGCGTCGTCCCGAGGCCCTGCGGGACGTCCAGCCCCTTCACGAGCGTGTCGGCCCCCGAGGCCACGCCGGCAGAGAGCACGAGCCCGGGCGCGAACGCCGTGCGGGCCACGGCCGTGACGTTGGGGAGCGCGCGGAGCCGCTTCTTCAGCTCTTCTTCGGGCACGTCGCTCGCGGGGTCGGGCACCACGAGCACCTCGGCGTTCGTGCCCGCGAGCTTCTCGGCCAGCTCTCCGCGATAGCCCGACATGAGCCCCATGCCCACGACAAGCGCCGCGGCGCCCAATGCCACGCCCGCGAGCGCGAGCGTCGCCACGGTGCCGAGGAGGCCCGTTTCGCGCCCCCTGAGGAAGCGCCGCGCGAGGAAGAGGGTGAGATTCAACGGACCGCGATCATGCACGACGGTCGGTCCTGATACGCTTGCAGCTCACGCGCCCGCGCGATCCTCATACCGAAGGACCCTTCAATGATCCGACGCCCCCTCGCGGCTGCCCTCACCTTTGCCCTGCTGCTTCCCCCCGGCCTCGAGGCCTCGCAGAAGCCGCTTCGGGCGGATGCGACGCCCCTGACCGCCCTCCAGGCCGCCAAGATCTCGCCGTTCGTCCTGAACGCGACCGCCGACGGCGCCGAGGCCGACGTCCTCGTCGTGCTCGGCGAGCAGGCCGACCTGAGCGGCGCGTCGCTGCTCCCCACGAAGGAGGCCAAGGGCCGCTTCGTGCGGGACCGCCTGTGGGAGGTCGCGCAGCGCACGCAGAAACCGATTCGCGATGCGCTCGCCAAGGACGGCGTCGAGCTTCAGAGCTTCTACATCGTCAACATGCTCCGCGTGAAGGCCGCGCGTCCCGTCGTCGAAGCGCTGGCGCGCCGCGCCGACGTCTCGCGCATCGAGGCGAACCCGCGCATCCACAACAAGCCCGTCATCCCGACCCCCGAAGGTCGTGACGCCCTCGCGCCGCTCGCCCAGTCGAACATCAACTACGTCATGGCGCCCGACGTGTGGGCCCTCGGCTTCACGGGTCAGAACGTCGTCGTCGCGGGATCGGACACCGGCATCCGCTGGGATCACGAGGCCCTCAAGCCCCACTACCGCGGCTGGGACGGCCTGGCCGCCAACCACGACTACAACTGGCACGACAGCGTCCACACCGGCGGCAGCTCCTGCGGCGCGAACGCAGCGGCCCCCTGCGACGACAACGGCCACGGCACCCACACCGTGGGCACGGCCGTGGGCCAGGTGTCGGCCGGCAACAACGAGATCGGCGTCGCCCCCGGCGCCAAGTGGATCGGCTGCCGCAACATGAACGCCGGCATCGGCACGCCGGCCACGTACACCGAGTGCATGGAGTTCTTCCTCGCGCCGTACCCCGTGGGCGGCACACCGGCGCAGGGCGACCCGGCCAAGGCCCCGCACGTGACGATCAACTCGTGGGGCTGCCCGGCCGACGAGGGTTGCTCGGCCAACACGCTCCTCACGGCCGTGAACGCGCAGAAGGCCGCGGGCATCTTCATGGTCGTGGCCGCGGGCAACGAGGGCTCGGGCTGCTCGACCGTGGGTGATCCCCCGTCGTTCTACGAGAGCGCGTTCTCGGTCGGAGCCCTCAACACCGGCGCCGACACCGTCGCGGGCTTCTCGAGCCGCGGGCCCGTCACGGCCGACGGCTCGGGCCGCATCAAGCCCGACATCATGGCTCCCGGCACGAGCATCCGCTCCTGCACGCCCGGCTCCACCTCGACCTACAGCTCGGCGTTCAGCGGAACGTCCATGGCGACGCCGCACGTCTCGGGCGTCGCGGCGCTCCTCCTCTCGGCCAAGCCCGTGCTGAAGGGCCTGACCGATCAGATCGCGAAGATCCTCACGGACACCTCCGTGCACATCGCGAGCACGGCCTGCAGCTCGAGCGGCTTCCCCAACAACACGTTCGGCTGGGGCCGCATCAACGCGCTCGCCGCCGTGAACCTCGCGTCCACGCGGCCCATCGTCGCCAGCGTTACGCCGCCGACCGGACCCGCCACGGGCGGCACCACGCTGACGATCACGGGCGAGAACTTCTCCCCCTCGCTCTCGCCCATGCTCCGCACCGCGCTCGCTCCCTCAGTCGCCTCGACCGTGACGATCGGCGGCGTCGCGGCGAACGTCGTCTCCGCGACGGCCACGCAGATCGTCGTCACCGCGCCGGCCCACGCCGCCGGCTTCGCCGACGTGACCGTCACGAACCCCGGCGGCACGCCCGATTCGGGGACGCTCGTGGGCGGCTTCCAGTTCTCGCCCTGCGGCGCGCCGACCACGGCTTCGAGCAACGGCCCGCTCTGCACCGGGGACACGCTGAACCTCTCGACTCCCGTCGTGGGCGGCGCAACGTACACGTGGACCGGGCCGAACGGCTTCAACTCCACGAGCCGCACGCCGTCCCTCACCAACGTCACCACGGCGAATGCCGGCACCTACAGCGTCTCGGTCGCCACCAGCATGAGCTGCATCGCGCCCCCGGCCACCACCGACGTCGTCATCTCGGCGCCCGCGGCCCAGCCTTCGATCACCGGCGCGACCTCGGTGTGCGCCAACGCGCCGCTCACGCTGAATGCCACGCCCGGCTACACGAGCTATCAGTGGTACCGGAACGGGAACCCCATCGGCAGCGCCACGGCGGCGACGTACACGAAGGCCGCGACCGCCGGCGATAGCGGCCGCTACACCGTCACGGGGGCTCTCGGACCGTGCCCTCCCTCGGCCGCCTCGAGCCCCGTCGTCGTCACGGTCGCGCCTTGCGCCGCGCCCACGGCCAGCAACGTCAACCCTCCCTGCGCGAGCACGGTGGGTGGACGCAGCATCACGATCACGGGCTCGGGCTACCAGCCCGGTGCGACCGTCACCCTCGCGGGCGTGCCCGCGACCGTCACGAACGTCGCGCCCGGCAGCATCACCGTCACCGCGGGCGCCCGCGGGGCGGGCCCCGCGACGCAGGGCGACGTGAAGGTCACGAACCCCGACAACCAGACGGTCACCGTCGTCGACGGCTTTGCGTACGCGCTCCGAGGCGACTCGAACAACAGCGGCGGCGTCACGCCGGCCGATTCGATCCACCTGAACCTCCACGTCTTCTTCGGAGGCGCGGCCCCCGCCGTGCTCTGCGCCGGCGACGCCAACAGCAGCGGTGCGATCACGCCGGCCGACTCGATCTACCTGAACCTCTTCGTCTTCCTGGGCGGCGCCGCGCCCGGTCCGTAAAGCCGAGTTTCCCGGCCCGGAGGGCCGAACAGGGCTAGAGTGGGCGGGTGATCCGCCCCCTCTTCTCCGCCCTCGTGATCCTGACTGCCGCCGCCACCGCGTTTCCTGCCGTCTCGGACACAGTCGGCGTCCCGTACACGGGCGCTCCCGGCATCGTCGAGTCGGTCGAGGTCATCCTCGCCCGTGAGGCCCTGGCCCCCAGGTCGACGGTGATGCGGAAGTCCGAGGCCGAGAAGGAACGTCCCGATCGCCGGAACCTGCCGCAGAGCGGCCTTTCGCCCGCGGTGCCGCTCTATCCGCCTTCGCCGGACGCGCTTCCTGTCGCGTCGCCGAGCGAGGGCCCGCTGGCCCCTCAGCCCGTCGGAACGAGCTTCCAGGCCGCCACGTCCGTGACGAGCGGATCGATTCCGCCCGACACCCAGGGCGACGTCTCGCCCACACAGATCATGCTCGGCATCAACGGGCGCATCCGGATCTTCAACAAGGCGGGGGCGCTGGGCGTCCTCGACGTCTCCGCCGATTCCTTCTTCGGGTCCGTGCGGGGCACCGATTTCACGAGCGATCCGCGCGTCCGTTTCGACCGGCTCTCGCAGCGCTGGTTCATCACGATCGTCACCGTGGCGTTTCCCAACCGCATCCTCATCGCCGTATCGAACGATGCGACCGTAGGGGGCACCTCGACGTTCACGTTCTTCCAGTTCCAGCAGGATGTTCCGGGCGGGCAGCCCAACGCCGACACCGGGGCGCTCGCCGACTACGCCACGCTCGGCGTGGACGCGAACGCGCTCTACATCGGGATGAACTCCTTCAGCTCGAGCGGTGCGTATCGGGGAACGACCGGCTTCGTCGTGCGCAAGTCCGCGCTCCTCGCGAGCCCCGCGACGCTCGTGGTGACGGCGTTCCGGCAGCTCGCCCCGGCCTCGGGACCGGGGCCGTACACCCCGCAGGGCGTCTCGAACGACGACGCGTCCGCCACCACGGGCCTCTTCATCGGGGTCGACAACGCCATGTTCGGGCTCCTCGTGGCCCGGCGGGTCTCGAACCCGGGGGGAACTCCGTCCATCTCGGGGAACATCAACATCACGGTGCCCACGACGTCCTTTCCCATCAGCGTGCCGCACCCCGGTTCGACGTGCCCGCTCGACGCCCTGGACGACCGGCTCTTCGTCGCCAAGGCGTCGCACGGCATTCTCGTCACGGCCCACAACATCCAGGTCAACGCGAGCGGCGTGGCGTCGGCGGCCGGGGGCCGCGTGGGGTCGCGCTGGTACCAGCTCGGAAACCTCGCGGGCGGGCCCACGCTGCTCGAATCGGGAACGCTTTTCGACTCCACGGCCTCGCAGCCCAGGAGCTACTTCATTCCCTCGGCGGCGCGCAGCGGGCAGGGCCACATGGCGCTCGGAGCGAGCGTCGCCGGCCCCACGGTGCAGGCGGGCGCGGCCGTGGCCGGCCGCTGGGTGACCGATCCGGCCGGGACGCTACAGGCCCCCACGATCGCCCAGGCGGGCAGCGCGAGCTACAACGTCCAGACCTGCGACAGCGATACCTTCTCGCAGCGCTGGGGCGACTACACGCAGACCTCCGTGGACCCCGCGGACGACATGACGATGTGGACGTTCCAGCAGTACGTGCACGCGTCGAACGGCTATGCGATCCGCGTCATCCAGCTCCTCGCGCCGCCCCCCGCGACTCCGGTTTCCATCCTGCCGTCGTCTCTGCAGCAGGGAACGGTCAACGTCAATGTGGCCGTCACCGGCACGGCGAGCGGCGCGAGCGCGTTCTTCGATCCCGGCGCGGGATTTCCCAACCGCATCGCCGCGAGCGTGAGCGGCACGGGCGTCACGGTGAATTCCGTGACGGTCACCGACGCGACGCACGTGACGCTGAACCTCACGGTGTCGCCCACGGCGCCGACCGGCGTACGAACCGTCACGATCACGAACCCCGACGGACAGAGCGCCACGATGTCCGGCTTCCCGCTCTCGATCGTGCCCTGCCCGGCTCCCAGCGGAGCGGTCACCGGCGCGGCGCTCGCCTGCACGAACAGCGTGGGGAACACGGCGACGGCCGGTGAGGCAGGGGCCACCTACGCCTGGACGATCGTCAACGGCACGATCACCGCGGGAGCATCCGCGCAGACCGTGACGTACTCGACGGGCGGCACGTCGCCCGTGGTCCTGAACCTCACCGTCACGAAGAACAACTGCCAGGCGACCGGCTCGAAGACCGTCAACGTGGTCAACAGGCCGCTCGCCTCCGCGACGGGCGGCGGCACGATCTGCACGGGCGGTTCCCGAACCCTGCAGGGGAACGGCGGGACGTCCTGCTCCTGGAGCCCCGCCACGGGCCTGTCGAACGCGTCGTCCTGCACTCCGGTCGCCTCCCCCGCGTCCACGCAGGTCTACTCCCTCACGGTGACCGACGCGAACGGCTGCTCGTCGACGAACACCTCGCAGGTGACCGTCGGGGTCAACACGCGCCCCACGGCGGTCGCGACGGGTGGGGCCACCATCTGCGCCGGAAGCTCGACGCCGCTCCAGGGGAGCGGAGGCTCGGGCTGCTCGTGGACGCCGGCGACCGGGCTTTCGAGCGCCTCGGTCTGCGCGCCCCAGGCGTCGCCGGGGACGACCACGACCTACACGCTCACCGTGACGGGCGCCAACGGCTGCGCGTCGACGAACGCGCCGCAGGTGACCGTGAACGTCACGCCGAAGCCCGCGGCCCCCACGATCTCGGGCTCCGCGAGCGCCTGCATCGGCGCGCCGTTCACGCTCACGGCGACGGCGGGATACGCCGCGTACCAGTGGTTCAAGAACGGCAACCCCATCGGAGGCGCCACCCAGGCGACGTACGGCAAGGCCTCCGCCACGGCCGGAGACGCCGGCTCGTACACCGTCAACGGCACGAGTTCGGGCTGTACCTCTCTCGTCTCGGGCGCGCTCGTGCTCTCCGTTTCGACCTGCCAGGGACCTTCGCCCACGATCGCGAGCGTCGTGCCGTCGTGCGCGAACGTGACCGGAGGCCGTTCCGTGACGATCACGGGGACGAACTACCAGACGGGCGCGACGGTGAAGCTCGGTGGCGTGAACGCGACCGTCACGTCGCAATCGGCCTCGTCGCTCGTCGTCACCGTCCCGGCCCGTGCGTCGACGCCGGCCCTCCCCAGCGACGTCCAGGTGACGAACCCGGACGCCGGAACCACCGTGCTGCCCGGCGCCTTCACGTACGTCGTCCGCGGAGACGCGAACAACAACGGGGCCGTCACCCCGGCCGATTCGATCTACCTGAACCTCTTCGTCTTCCTGGGCGGATCGCCTCCCGCGACGCTGTGCAACGGCGACGCGAACGCGAACGGCAGCATCACGCCGGCCGACTCCATTTTTCTGAATTTGTATGTTTTCCTGGGAGGGGCTGCGCCGGGCCCCTGAAAGGGCTCGCCCGCCTTCGGGGAATTCTGTTAGCGTGATCACAGATTTTTCACGCGGCGTCTCCTCGAGGCGGCGCATCAATCGATCGGTCGATCAGTCGATCAACCCCCTGAGGAGGCCTCCGTGAACCTTTTGCGTCCTTCGCGCCTTGCCGCCATCTTCCTCTCCCTGCTGGCCGCGGCGCCCGCATGGGCCGGAAGCGCCTCCACCGACGGCGTGTTCCGGTTCGAGAAGGAAGAGAAGCTCCCAGCCCGCTCCGGAACCCGATATCTGTTTCCGAAGGCCTACTCGACCGCGATGGTCGACCTCGCTGCGCTGAAGACGATTCTCGCCGCGGCGCCCAAGGAAGGAACGGCCTCCGCGCGCTCGAACCCGCTCGTGATCGAGCTGCCCATGCCCGACGGCTCCTTCCAGCGCTTCGCCGCGATGGAGTCCTCGATCATGGAGGCGCCGCTCCAGGAGCGCTTCCCCGAAATCCGCACGTACTCGGGCCGCGGCATCGACGATCCCGCGGCCTCCGTGCGGTTCGACGTGACGCCGTGGGGCTTCCACGCTCAGGTCCTGGGCCCCGCGGGCCGCGTGTGGGTCGACCCGTACCGGCACGGCGACACGCAGAACCTCCTCGTCTACTACACGAAGGACTACACCCGCACCGCGCCCCGGCAGACCTGCCTCTTCGACGAGCCCGCGCCCGCGCGGCCCGGCCTTGCGCAGGTGTCGCGTCCCAGCCAGGCGCCCTCGGGCCCGAACGTCTCCGTCGGCACCCAGCTCCGCATCTTCCGCACGGCGATAGGCGCCACGGGGGAGTACACGGCGTTCTATGGCGGCACCGTGCCCGGCGCGCTCGCCGGCATCGTGACCTCGATCAACCGCATCACCGGCGTCTACGAGATCGACCTCGCCGCGAGGCTGACGCTCGTGGCCAGCGAGACGAACGTGATCTTCACGAACGCCGCGACAGATCCCTACACGAACACGGTCTCGAGCGCGCAGCTCAACGCCAACCAGGCGGCCCTCGACGCGGCGCCTGCCACTGGGATCGGAACGGCCAAATACGACGTCGGCCACATGTTCACCACCGATCCGGGAGGTGGACTCGCCGGCCTCGGGGTCATCTGCCTGAACGGCCAGAAACGCCGCGGCGGCACGGGTCT